>JBBDRW010000059.1:0-8678 GCA_040905265.1 Balneolaceae bacterium
CACCTTTCTGAATGACCGTTTTCCACAATCTGGCCGACTGGTTATTGGTATCACACCCAAACTGGTTGCATCCGGCTCCTATCTGGATGCCCACTACCTGGAAGAGGGCGTTCAAATCTCCGGATCAACAGAATACGATATCAGAAGAAGGTTTCGATACCACTCTTCGGGAAATTTCAGCAATATGATAAACCAGGGGCCTGGCACAGAAATTCAAAACCCGGGCCAATACCCAGCCACACAGGAAGAGCTATTCAAACCTGTCGGGTTCGGAGCCGGATTTAACGTTGGAGTAACCTATCAGATTCCATTTGGAGAGGCTCCGCACGATGCCGGCCTGGCCGGCTCCCGGCACCGGAAATCCCTGCGATTCAGCCTTTCAATTACGGATATCGGCTTTCTCACCTATCGAGATAATCCTGCACGAATCCGGATTGAGGAGGCCCATACAGAGGGTGACAGGCCGGACTCCCGGTCCGATATCATCTATGCAGGCCGGCCGGGTGAGTTTACCTATTTTCTTGACAACAACGAGATCTTTCCCCTTTCGGAAAGCGAAGGGACAGATACGGGCACCTTTACCACTCTTCTTCCTTCCGCCATCCATACCGGAACCCAGATTCAATTCAATCGGGTTACACTGATCGGGGATTTCTCTGTCGGGTTAACGGAGAGCGCCTGGCACTCTTCCAGAGTGACCACCTATCTTGGTGCCGAAATCCAAATGTTCTCTAATATTCCCATCCGGGCCGGTACCCGTATTGAACCTTCCCTGCCCCTTCTTTACAGTTTCGGTACAGGATTTGAAACCAGGTCTTTTGACATCAATCTTGCACTTCAGGTGCGAAAACTTTCGGATGAACTCACCGGAATTTCCCTGACAGCACTGAGGTTATATCTACCCTAGGAGTCTGTCGGACTTAGTCTGATCTACTGCGGAAATGCAGGATTTGGCCAGATAGACTCCTGGTGTCGTGTCTACCATGCGATATGTCCAACTGACAGGTTGAGAGATCCCCTGTGTTAAATTGCCAGCATAGAAGCCGAAAACATGACGAATTGGTAGAAGACCCAACTGTGGCTTCGCTTTTGCACTTTTTTCGAAAAAATTCAGAACCATAAATTTTATGTTTAACAATCCAAAATTGAGAATACAGACGGCATTTGAAGATCAGGATGACGGGTTTGATGATTTTGAACAGGCAATCCCCCTGATGTCCGAAGAGGAAGAGAGGGAGCTGACAGAATCTGCCATACCTGAGAACCTGCCCATTCTCCCCTTGAAAAATACAGTCCTTTTTCCCGGGGTCGTCGTCCCGATTACAGTGGGAAGGGACCGCTCGCTTGCTCTGGTCAAAGAGGCTTATGAAAATGACAAAACCATCGGGGTGATCACCCAAAAGGATGAATCGGTCGAGAATCCGGATGAGGGAGACCTCTACAGGATCGGAACGGTTGCCCAGATCCTGAAATTGATCAAGATGCCTGATGGAAGCAAGAGCATCGTGATCCAGGGAAAGTCGATCTTCCATATCACCCAGTTTACCCAGTTTGACCCATTTTTTCGAGCTGATGTGACCCCCTATCCGCAGGAGATGGATATTCAGGGTGTTGAACTCGACGCTTCCATCCGTTCCATCAAAGAGACGGCGAGTAAAATTGTCAATCTCTCTCCAAATATCCCTTCGGAAGCCTCCATTGCGATCAACAATATCTCCAGTCCGGCATTTCTGATAAACTTTATCTCTTCCAACCTGCAGGTGAGCATCGCCGACAAACAGACGCTGATTGAGATACAGAAGTTTTCCGATCGGCTGGAAAAGGTGATGGAACACCTGAACAAAGAACTTCAGGTACTCAACCTGAGTGAAGAGATCCGTTCCAAGGTAAAAACTGACATTGATGACCAGCAGCGGGATTTCTATCTGAGACAACAGATGAAGGCGATTCAGGAAGCTCTTGGCGAGGATAGTGAACAGCAGGATATAGAGAAACTGCGGGAGAAATTGAGAGAGAAAGAAGGACTCTCCGGAGACGCGGCTGAGACCGTGGAAAAAGAGATTCAGCGGCTGGAGATGACACCCAACTCCTCTCCGAACTATGGAATTATCCACAGCTATGTAGAGTGGATCCTTGATCTTCCGTGGGGTGAATATACCGATGACAAACTCGACCTGAAACGTGCCCGAAAAGTGCTTGACGAAGATCACTACGGGCTGGAAAAGGTTAAAAAGCGGATTATCGAATACCTTGCGGTTCTCAAACTCAAGAAGGATATGAAGGCACCTATCCTCTGCTTTTACGGGCCGCGGGGTGTAGGGAAAACCTCGCTTGGAAAATCCATTGCACGTGCTCTGAACCGGGAATTCGAACGGTTCAGCCTGGGCGGGATTCATGATGAAGCGGAAATCAGGGGCCACCGCCGAACCTACATCGGGGCGCTACCAGGCCGGATTCTCCGTTCGATGAAGAAAGCAGGCAAGGGGAACCCTGTCCTGATGCTGGATGAAATCGACAAAGTTGGTTCTGATTTTCGCGGAGACCCTACCTCCGCCCTGCTGGAGGTCCTGGACCCGGAACAGAATGACAGCTTTATGGATAACTATCTGGAGCTTGAATATGACCTCTCACGCGTCCTCTTTATCGCAACAGCCAACTCCCTGGATACGATACCTGCACCATTGAGGGACAGGATGGAGATTATCAATATCAACGGATATACCCAGGAAGAGAAGATTGAGATTGCCAGAAAATTTCTGATTCCGAAGCAGATTGAAGAGAACGGCCTGAAAAGCGGCCAGATCCGTATCTCGAAGGCGGCAATTGACCGGGTTATCGATGAATACACCCGGGAGTCAGGTGTCCGGAATCTGGAGCGACAAATTGCGGCGCTCTGCCGGAATGTTGCAGCCCGGATCGCTTCCGATGAGCTGGAGAAGTTCAGTATCGGGAAGAATGACGTACCTGAAATATTGGGCAAGCGAAAATTCTTCTCGGAAATAGCCGAACGGACCCGAGTACCAGGTGTCTCGACCGGGCTTGCCTGGACTCCCTATGGCGGCGACATCCTCTTTATTGAGGCGAGCGTCTCCAAAGGAAGTGGAAAAATTCACATCACCGGACAGCTGGGCGATGTGATGAAAGAGTCTGCCATGTTGGCTCTCTCCTATCTGAGAGCCAGGTCCGAGGAGCTGGAAATCCCGGAAGATGCGTTCAAATACTGGGATCTCCATATTCACGTGCCACAGGGAGCTGTCCCTAAAGATGGCCCTTCAGCTGGTGTTTCACTTCTGTCGGCAGTAGCCTCCATCTTTACCCAGCGAAAGGTAAAAGGGGTTCTGGCAATGACCGGAGAAATCACCTTGCGCGGCCTCGTCCTCCCCGTCGGCGGGATCAAGGAGAAAGTACTCGCCGCCAAGAGGGCCGGAATCAAACGGGTTCTGCTGCCCAAAAAGAATGAAAAAGATGTTGACGAGATCGAGGAGGAAGTACTTGGAGACCTTCAGGTTGAGTATCTGGAACGAATGGACCCTTTGCTGGATCTGGTACTCGAAGAGCAGCCGGTTCAGGATCCCGCGAAGCTTTTTAACGTTTCGGAGTCATACAAAAACCAGATGTCCGGCACCAATTCAGCGAAGGGAACTGCCCAGGAGGTCTCAGTCACTCACTAGACTGCCTCCTGGAGTTTTGCTCAAGAACAGATTTTTAAAGACTCCTAGAAGGCTTTGAAAAACCAGGATTTTTGTTCAAAGGCTCCCCCTAAAACGATGCCTCCACCTTCACCTTCACCAGTTCGTCAAACAGCTGGTCATAATCACCGGCTTTGCGGGACCAATCCATATGTCGGTTGATGTTTTGCAGGGAGGGTTTCGGAAGAGGTTTCGTTTCACCCGTCAGCAGGCCCTTCAGGTGTTTGAACAACTCATCCTCGGTCTTGTAGAGGATCGGTGCGTGTAGCAGCGGGTTGTGAAGAGACTCCGGGATGAGTTCCGGATAGTGGAGTCTCTCCGGCACCAGAGGGTGGCAGCCGCAATAGATCGCTTCCATAATCGCTACACAGAAAAACTCATAGGTGGCTGTAGAGACCACAATATCACCGGAGTGCAGCAACTGGCTGTACTTTTCGACATCATCCACGTAGCCGAAATGAGTGATCTGCTCGCCATATCGTTTCCAGGCTTTTTCAAACTCTTCAGGTTTCTCATGTTTGGTATCTCCGGCCAGAATCAGGTCAAACTTCAGGTCGATATCATTCAGTCGGTTCAATACCCTGAAAAACATAGCGGGGTTACGGTCAAACTGCCACCGCTGGTTCCAGACGATAACCGGGTGCCGGTTCTCACTACGAGTATCAGGTTGTTTGTCAAAAGTCTTCAAATCCAGCCCGGGATAGAGAACAATACTCTTTTCACGGATCTGGTCTACGGTCCGCAGGTGTTTATCATCCGGGTAATTTTCCAAAAATGCCGGGAGCGCCTTCATAAAGTCTTCCAGGTGAAACTGGGATGAGAAGATCAGGCGGTCTGCAACGAGCATGCTCAAATAGTTGATATAACAGTAGGTCATGTCCCGCTCTTCCCCCTCCGGCATCGGCTGTGTGAGCTGGTTCTCATGCATATACATGATCTTGGGGGTATGGGCAAACCGCGGATTCGTCAATGCCAGAAATGCAGGCAGATTGGTCATACTGCTGATAAGCAGAAGGTGAATCTCCTCACGGACATGGCTTGTCATTTCGGCAAGGGTTACGGAGTCCCCGTGCATTTTCCACTTCCATCCTCTGTAATTGAGTTTGACAGGGATGATGTTGTGCCTGGAGTGTGCCTGAAGTCCCTTCAGAAATGCTTTATGGGAACCGCTGTAAAAGGGTTCAACAGCAAGTATATTCATCTGCCTAATATCCGGGAAAGTAGATTCAATGTCCAATAGCGGCCTGCCTTATTCAAAATCCGGATTATACTATCGGCCGGGCAGTGCCTTCACACCTGGGAGGCTGTATTCCTATCTGAATTTGTTGCGGATCTCCTCCATAGAGAGATAGATGAGAATCGGTTTCTTTAGCGGATCCATATAGGGTTCATTGCAAGAGAAAAGCTGGTCAATGATCATCTCCATCTCCGTCGCAGAGAGCCTGCGTCCGGCCGGAATGGCCGTGCGGGATGCAAATGAAATGGCAACTTTATGGCGTGCATCCATCTGAACCGTCCGGTCGAGATCCCTGTACTGTTGAAGCATCTCCCGCAGAACTTTGCGTTCATCGCCAATATCAATGTCTGCAGGAACACCGTTAATAATCGCCGTGTTTCCGCTCAGGAGCTGAATACTGAATCCCATTCTTTGAATAATCGGCAGCAGCTCCCGAAGCTGTGAAAAATCTGTCGCGGATAGCTCCATGGTCTGTGCAAAGAGCAGTTGCTGTGTGCCTGGGAGTGACTCTTCAGTCGCACTCAGCGTTTTCTCATAAATAATTCTCACGTGTGCTGCATGCTGATCGATCATGCAGAGGCCTGTACGGGTTTGTGTCAGAATATAGGAGTTGTGAAGCTGCCAGAATCCCCGCTCTTCCGAGCCGGATTCGACAGATTTCTGACCTTGTGACACTCTTTCCCGGTTCTCAGCCTTGCCCGATTCATAGAGGGCCCTGCCCAGTTCGGTACCATCCAACCCGCTTCCCGACTCATTGATCCTGGACGGGATATGGACTTCTCCCCCTTTGTCCGGCCTCTCCATGATGGATTGGAACTCCCGGAACGAAGTATCAAACGACTGCTTCTCCCCAGACTCTCTCTTCTCAATATCGGGTACAAGCAGGTACTCATTCAGCGCCTTCTTTACCACAGACCGTGTCAGCTGGATGATGCTCTTTTCATCCTCAAACTTCACCTCCAGCTTGGCAGGGTGCACATTTACGTCAACCTGGCCAGGGTCCAATTCCAGGAAAACAGCAAAAAAAGGATATTCCCGCTCCCCCTGCCAGGCGTCATAGAGCGACAGAAGCAGATGAGTCAAATAGCGGTGCTGCACAGGACGGTTGTTCACATAGAGGAACTGTTCCCCTCTGCTCTTCTTGGAGATTTTGGGGTCGCCCAGCAGGCCGTGTATCCGTACATAACTGGTCTCCTCATGAAACGGGATCAGGCTGGCCCTGTACTGTCTGCCAAAAATCTCCGCTACTCTCTGCTCAAGGGGCTGAGCAGGGAGTTTGTAGATGGTATCCGTATCAGCAATAAGCTCAAAGGAAATATTGGTGTGAGCCAATGCTGCATTGTGTACAGTTCTCAATATGTGCCGTAGTTCTGTGGCGTCTGTCCTGAGGAACTGTCGCCTTGCCGGTACATTATAGAAAAGGTTCCTGACCGCGACAGACGTCCCCTCCTCAGCAGCAGCGGGTTCAAATCGAACTTCCTCCCCGCCGTGAACTTCATAGAGTATCCCCGCATCATCCCCATGCCGCCGGGTCTTCAGTTCTGCCTGAGACACCGATGCAATCGACGCCATCGCCTCTCCCCTGAAACCAAGCGTCCGGATTTTAAAAAGATCGTCAACAGAGCGGATTTTCGATGTGGCGTGTTGGCTGAAACAGAGCTTTGCATCTGCATCATTCATACCGCAACCGTTGTCAATAACCTGTATCAGGGATCTGCCGGCGTTCTGTATAACGATTGTAATCTCATCCGCACCAGAATCCAGTGAATTGTCCAGCAGCTCCTTGACCACGGAACCGGGCCGCTGGATTACCTCACCCGCTGCGATTTTATTCACAAGGTCAGGCGGCATTGGAAAAATAACAGACGCGCCCGGCTCTATATGCTCACTCAAGATAGGTATGCAAAGTTAGTGATTGGAATTTCAAAGCAGCGAGATGATCCAGACCACCATCGCCAGACCGGCGGCAAACATAAAAACCCGTAGACCCTGTTTAGGCCTTCTTCGATTGGTTCTGATTCGGATCCTCTGTTTTCGCCTCTCCTCTTTTTTCGGATCATAGTAGCGGAGTGGCAGGTCAAATTTTTTAGGCTTCGGCCGGTGGCCGAACATCGGTTTCAGCATAACAAAAACTCCTGGTGTCCTGTAAAAGTTGGGTAACGGCCATCAAAAGGGATCATTGCCTGCCGGTAGAATCTCTTCGACAACCTCCCACATCGTATGGTTCACTCGACAGTAGACAGTTTTGAAATATAGGGATTCAGCCGGAGAGAATACAGCCACTGCCACGAATAACCGTTAGTTGAAAAAATGTGCATTTAAGGCCATTTTAACGTATATATAGAGGGTGACAATACCTCTGTATAAATGGCAACCCTACCCCAGCACAAACCTGAATTCATCTTGGTCTCCAAACAGCTTCAGTCCCTATACAAAAAACTGCCGGGCATAGAGAAAGAGCTTCGGCAGATGCGTGATATCATACTGGCCAATCTGGTCATGATCGGTGAAATCCCGTCTCCTACCTTTGAGGAGGAGAGGAGAATCGAATTTCTGATGAACCGCTTCACGGAAGCCGGCACCTCGGAATGCTCTACCGATGAGGCGGGAAACGGAATTGGCATCCTCAACGGATCGGTCGGAAAAAAGAGCATTCTGATCAATGCACATGCCGATACGGTATTCTCCGGTAAGATCGACCACACCATGCTCGTGGAGAAGGGGACCGTGACCGGCCCCGGGGTAGCAGACAACAGCCTCGGCCTCGCACTGCTCGCCTCACTTCCCTATCTCCTGGACAGGCTCGATATAAAGCTGAAAGACAATCTGATTCTGCTCGGTGGCGTGAAGAGCCTCGGAAGAGGAGACCTTCAGGGTATCCGGTTCTTTCTTGAAAACAACTCTTTCAACATAACATCGGCCATCTGTCTGGAAGGCGTCGAGCTCGGACGGGTCAGTTACAGTTCCATCGGAATGTTGAGAGGTGAAATACGGTGCACGGTGCCGGAAACGTATGACTGGACCCGGTTCGGAGAGACGAGTGCCATCATAACACTCAATGAAGTGATCAATAAGATCAATGACATACGGATGCCCAAACGTCCCCGTACCAGTATTGTCATGGGATCAATCGAAGGCGGTTCATCCTTTAATATGACGGCACTGGAAGCCTCTCTCCGGTTTGAAGTACGATCAGAATCTGCAGAAGTAGTTGACCAGGTGGGACAACGGATTGAGGAGATCGGTATTGAAGTCTCCTCAAAGGCCGGAGATGATGTGGATGTCGACATATTTGCAAGACGAAAACCGGGAGGCATCCCCTTTGCACATCCCCTGAACCGGGTAAGCATCGGCATTATGGAAGAACTGGGTATCGAGCACCGGCTGGCACCAAGCATCTCGGAGCTCTCCGCACTCATCAATTCCGGAATCCCTGCGCTCACTCTCGGACTGACAACCGGAGACAATCTGCACAAATCGAACGAGAGCATTCAAATTGAACCCATTTATAAAGGAATCACCCAGATACTGGGTATCCTGTTAGCAATCGACGGAGGACACTGTGACTGATCTTCAACAATGGATCGATTCCAATACCTACCACCATTCCCGGTTTTGGGATCTGAAAAAACTGGTAAAAGAGAAGGAGAAGAAGGGGTTGACCATCTCCCTCTGTCTGCCAACCCTGAATGAGGAGAAGACGATTGGCAAGGAACTGATCATATTTCGGTCAGAGCTGGTAAACCGCTATC
>JBBDRW010000060.1:0-1423 GCA_040905265.1 Balneolaceae bacterium
ACACATGTCTTCACTGCCGGTTTACTCATCCCATGTGTCATCTTCATACTGCTCCTGTAACTCATCAATCCTGTTCTTGAGCTGCTGCTGAACCTCGGCATACTCCGGTTCTTCGTACACGCTTCGTAGCTGTTCCGGGTCCTCCTGAAGGTCAAACAGCTCCCATTCATCGTGATCTGGGTAATGAACCAGCGTGTAACGGCCGGTCCGAACTCCATAGTGTTTGGCTACATTGTGAACACGGGGAGGACCTTCATAATAATGGTAATAAACCGCATCCCGCCAGTCTCCGGGATTCTGGCCTCTCAACAGAGGAACCACCGAACGTCCCTGCATTTGAGAAGGTATCTCGGTTCCGGCCAGGTCCAAAATGGTGGGCGCCAGATCCAGGTTTTGTACCAGGTTTTTATTGACCGAACCGGGTTCTATGCCCTCCGGCCAGTGGACGATCAACGGCATTCTAAACGATTCTTCATAGATCCAGCGCTTGTCGAACCATCCGTTTTCGCCAAGGAAAAATCCCTGGTCGCCCGCATAAATAACAATCGTGTTATCCAGAAGATTTTCCCGCTCCAGGTAGGCCATCAGCTTACCGACTTCATCATCCACTTCACGTATCACCCGCAGAAAATCTTTTACGTACCGCTGATACTTCCACCGGAGGAGATCCTCTTGAGTCATCTGGTCATAATTATCGAACAAATATTCATTATCATCAGCATATGCACTCATAATGCGTTCTAACTGTTCATCCGTTAAGCGATTTCGTTCAACGAGATTGTCCCAACCATCGCTGGGTTCCCCAGTTTCCGGATTCGTCGGCACCTTCAAATCCCAGGCCCAGCTCATGGTTGTTCCAATCTCCATATCCTGTTCTTGAGCCGCTGTTGTCAGTCCCGGATATTCATACCTGCCTTCAGTGGTGGCGGGTGCATCTTGGTTCTGAAGGCCATAAAAAAGTGTTTCCGGCTCCGGCAAATCCCGCTTTTGGTAATCATTTAATGCCGGTCCGGGCAGCCAGTTCCGGTGAGGTGCCTTGTGATTGTAAATCATCATAAAGGGCTTATCTCTGTCTCTCTGTAACCGGAGCCATTCAAGTGCTCTGCCCCCAATGATTTCAGTAGTATGACCATACCTGTCCACATCTCCATTTGAAGTTCTCATGGTAGGATTGTAATACGGTCCCTGACCATAGAGCACTTCATAATAGTCAAACCCCTGGGGTTCGGTTCCCAGGTGCCACTTACCAATCATAGCCGTCTGGTAGCCGTTTCGTTGCAGAATCTTTGGAAATGTTTCGAGGTCTACAGATATCTCTTCACCATTTGTCAAGACACCGTTTTTGTGGCTGTGCATGCCAGTAAGCAGTACAGCCCGGGAGGGTTTGCAGATGGAGTTGGTGACAAAGGCATTGTCAAATCGC
>JBBDRW010000061.1:0-8444 GCA_040905265.1 Balneolaceae bacterium
GATATCTTGGCGAGGATATTGATGTTTTGTACGATTTTATCCACAGCGGGGATGAATCCAAACGAGAATACAACAACCGGACCGTGCGCGACACGGAGATGGCTGAAAATCTGGACCGTATTACCGGCGACTACAATGAGTTTTGGGCTGGCCGGGATTATCTGAATCAGATGGAACCACTGAAAGCTCCCGTATTGATGGCTCACGCATTTAATGACTGGAATGTGATGCCGGAACATAGCTATCGAATTTATCAAAGGCTGAAAGAGATGGACGTTCCTTCGATGATCTACTATCACCAGGGCGGGCATGGCGGAGAGCCTCCGTTTTGGCTGATGAACATGTGGTTTACCCGGTATCTGTATGGTGTAGAGAATGGTGTCGGGGAGCTGCCGCGCTCATGGATTGTACGGGAGAGAGATGACCGTTTTGAACCGACTCCATACGAAGAGTATCCCCATCCCCAAGCTGAGCCGGTTTCGCTCTATCTTACGCCGGGAGCACCGGAGAGAGGCGGCCTGACCTTGGAGCGGCAGACAGGCCAGGGGAGAGAGACGCTGGTTGACAATGTCTCGTTTACCGGTACAACACTTGCGCGAGCCGAATGGACCAATCACCGGTTGATCTATCTCACACCGGAGCTTGCCGATTCAATTCATATTTCCGGTATTCCACGTGTCACGGTCACACTCGCCAGCAGCAAACCGGCGGCGAACCTTTCGGTCTGGCTCGTCTCTCTTCCGTGGCAGGATGGAGGACAGGCCCGTATTACGGACAATATCATCACCCGTGGCTGGGCAGATCCTCAAAATCATAGCTCAATTTGGGAGAGTGAACCGCTTGAACCCGGTACATTTTATACGGTTTCATTTGACCTTCAGCCGGATGATCAGATCATACCTGCCGGCAGCCGGATCGGACTGATGATCTTTTCGAGCGACCGGGAGTATACGCTCTGGCCGGAACCGGGAACAGAGTTGACCATCGATCTCGACCAGACGACCCTTACACTGCCTGTTGTAGGTGGATCGAGGGCGTTTTCGGAATAAATGGGTTGATGATTCGGAACCGTACCGGCTGATCAAGAAGTCCGACAAACTCCTGGTTTACGAAATTTCCAGGTGTGACGATACCTGTTTCCGGAAGTTTTCTATTTGGATCTATTTCTTTTATCATATTAACGTCTCCTTCAAGTCAGTATCGGTTGTATTGGGGGTGGAGTTTGGATCCGGAACGCCCTGTATTGGAGCGTTCAAAAGTGGTTCTTTGGCACGAATAACACGTACTTCGGTAATAAAAGAACGTTCCCTGTCCCCGGGGACCCGGGGCGATTCAAAAAAATGCGGATAATATGGGGTCACACGAATCACATCACTCAGAAAGAAAGTATCAGGCTCTGTTCGAAAATTCGATTACAGCCCTGTTCATCACGAAACCTGACGGATCCATTCTGGAAGCTAACAACGCAGCGTGCAGGATGTTCGGATATACACATGAAGAGATTTGTGAACTGGGCAGGGAGGGGATTATCTCTGCTGATACACCCGGCCTGGCAGAAATGTTGAAAGAGAGACGTGAGAAGGGGAGTGTAAAAGGGGAGCTGATCGGAATCAGAAAGAACGGAGACCGGATCTTTTGTGAATTCTCGAGCTCGCTTTATAAAGCTGCAGATGGTGAAGTGCTGGCCTGCGTAACCCTGGTGGAGACTACTAAAAAAAAACTGGTAGAAGAGCGCCTGGAGAGTGTAATAAACAATGTCCCCGGAGTTGTTTTCGCTATGGACAGTACCGATCTCAAGCAGGCCAGACTGGAGATGGAACTCCTCATCGACAACACGGATGAGTCGTTTATACTGATGGATAAAGATCTCCGGATACTGTCATTCAATACCCAGTTTGACAGGCTTTATCAGGACTATTTTGGAAAAAAAGTCCGAAAAGGGGAGTCGATACTCGACTATGCCCGGACTGATCGCAGGGAGAAAGTTCGGAAAATTTATGAACGGGTTTTGAAGGGTGAAACAGAACACTCTTTGCTTACAGTACCCCTTTCGGATGGTTCGGAAAAGATTATATCCATCACCTACAAACCGGCCAGAGGTGATCATAATGAGATTGTCGGAGCATTTGTCACTGCTTCCGATGTAACGAAGGAGACCTATGCGCGCAGAGAACAGAAGGCTGCGGAAGCTCAAATATTATCGAAAACACGTCAGCTCGATGTGATCGCTGAGTTCAACAGCCGGTTGATCAAGGAAAACAGCTGGCAGCGTGCTCTGAAAAAATCTCTGGAGTCATTTGGAAGAGTGGTATCGGCAGACCGGGTCTACTATTTTGAGAATGACTTTACGTCCGAAAAACCCGGCCCTGTGACTACCATGATTATGGAGTGGACTTCCGGCGCTGTCACTTCGGAGCTGGATAATCCATTGCACCAAAAGCTCCTGTTTGACGATATTCGTCTATTTATCGATGAATTGATCGCCGGGGAACCGTTTAATCGGATTGTACGTGAAATTGAGGATGAATCGTTTCGCGAGTTCCTGAAAGCACAACAGGTGAAATCACTCCTTGCTCTGCCGGTTTATGCCGGGAACCGGTTCAGAGGGTTTATCGGTTTTGACGACTGTACAGATGAGAGAGTCTGGAGTGCGGAAGAGGTTTCATTTCTGCAGACGATCATCCTGAATCTGGCAGGCGCTATCGAGAATAAAGATTCAGAAATGGCCTTGCAGGCTGCTTTTGACGAGAAGAACGAAATTCTGGAGAGGATCGGAGACGGTTTCTTTGCTGTTGACAGCTCGTTTACGGTCACCTACTGGAACAAACAGGCGGAAAAGCTGCTCTTTACAAACAGAGAGGAGATTCTTGGTGAGGATCTTTGGAGCCGTTTCGACAAATCGATCGCAAAGGAATCCTACCGGAATTACAAACGTGCGATGGAAGAACAGGTTTCACTCTATTTTGAGGATTACTATGAACCGATAGATCGCTGGTTCGATGTAAACGTCTACCCGTCGCTGAATGGCTTGTCGGTCTTCTTCAAGGATAAGACAGATGAGAAGCAGGCTGATCTTGCATTCAAAGAGCTCTACCGGGAATTGGAACTGCGTTCCAAAGAGCTGGCCGCGTCCAATGCCGAGCTGGAGCAGTTTGCGTTTGTTGCCTCTCATGATCTGCAGGAACCACTCCGGATGATTACCAGTTTTCTGGCTCAACTTGAGAAGAAGTATGATGCCGTTCTGGATGAGAAGGGAAAAAAGTATATCTATTTTGCAATCGACGGTGCCAAACGGATGCGACAGATCATTCTGGACCTGCTCGAATTTTCACGAGTTGGCCGGGTAGAATCCGAACGGGAGGAGGTCGACCTGAACGAGTTGATTCATGAGGTTCTATCGTTAAACAGAAAGTTGATTGAGGAATCAGATGCGAATATAAAGCTTGATCAATTGCCGGTGATTACGGCGGCAAAGAGCCCGATTCGACAACTGTTTCAGAATCTGATTCAAAACGCCATAAAATATCAGGATAACGGGACCCGGCCTGTCATTCAGATTACCTGTCAGGAGAGGGTGGATGAGTGGCAGTTTTCTGTCCGGGATAACGGCATCGGGATCAAACAGGAGTATTCGGAAAAAATTTTTACGATCTTTCAGAGACTGCATGGGAAAGAAGAGTACAGTGGCACCGGTATGGGGCTTGCTATCTGCAAAAAAATAGTGGAAGATCATGGAGGTAATATAGGCGTGAAATCGGCAATAGGGGAAGGAAGTACATTTTACTTTACAATACGAAAACCCTGAAGTTGTTTTCAGGAGCCTTTGCAAAACTCTTCGGTTTGCATCAGACGTTTCATTAAGGAAAAGACAATACGGGATCGGTATCTATCTGGTACACAGGCAAATCACATCTCTGGGAGCGGAGATTGATGCAGAGAGTGAAGTGGACAAAGGTACTACTTTTACGATCCGGTTCCGGAGTGATGAGTGAATTCAATCGTTGACCGGAACATACCGATACAGTATGTTCCGGTTATCCTTAAACCTATTGGAATGAAACGATGAATTCGATTTGTACCCATTTCATTCATATTTGTCTCTCACTGTTCATTGCTGTTTCCCTGCACGCACAATCCCCCGGGCCGGAGTATGCAGGAGGGGTCGTATGCGAGGACGGAAACCGGAACGGAACCTGTGATCCCGGTGAGCCGGGTGTGGCAGGCGTGATGGTCTCCAACCAGCAGGATGTCGTACTGACAGGTGAAGATGGGTCATACAGGATTCCCGCAGAGGATGAGTCGATACTCTTTATTACAAAACCGGCAGGATATGACCTCCCCGGGAATACTGAGAATCTGCCAATCTTCTACCACATCTATCAGCAAGAGGGTTCTCCGGAACTTGATTACAGGGGAGTGGAGCCAAGCGGCCCGTTACCGAGGCCGCTGAATTTTACATTGATCCCGTCTGAGAAAAAGGAGTCGTTTACTGCATTCGTATTCGGAGATCCACAGCCGAGAGATCACCGTGAACTCTCCTTTTTCAGAGATGATATCGTATCTGAACTCACGGGCCGGGATGCAGATATGGCACTTGTTTTGGGAGATATTATGTTTGATGATCTGTCGATGTATGAGCGTTACAACCGGATGATGATGACGCTGGAGATGCCAATTTATAATATCATTGGCAACCACGATGTCAATTTTGATGCGGATCGCGCCTATCCGGATGATCCCAATCGGTTTGCAAAAGAGACCTACAAGCGGCATTACGGGCCTGCCTACTTTTCGTTTGAGTATGGAGACGTTCATTTTATCGCTCTTGATAATATGAATTATCTGGGAAGAGACGATTCTGGCCGATACCGCTATCGGGGATATATCGATGAGATACAGTTGGAGTGGATCGAGAATAATCTTCGGAATGTGGAGCGGGATAAGTTGATCGTTCTACTGGCCCATATCGGGCTCTATTCAATGGATAGTTCGGCGCAGAGCCTGAATACGGTAAATCGCGAAGCGTTGATTGAATTGCTGGATGAATGGGATCAAGTCCTTTTTCTGGGAGGGCATAGGCATGTAACCATCCATAACTTCCTGGGTCAGGAGTTTGGAAGAAACAATCCAAATCCGATTCATCATATTGCGACAACGGCTGCCAGCGGTTCCTGGTGGCGCGGCCCTCTGAACAAACAGGGTATTCCTGTTGCTACTCAGATGGATGGAGTCCCGAACGGGTACCATCTGTTCGAGTTTGAAGGAAACAGCTATCGGGAGCGATACCAGGCTGCCGGTTTCAGTCCGGACTTTCAGCTACGAATCGAATCACCAGCCAGTTCACTTACCGTTGCAGAAGCAGAAGAGAGAGAAATTTTGGTCAATTTCTTCAATGGTACAGAAGATGCAAGAGTCTGGGTTCAGATAAACGGGGAGTCATGGAGTGAGATGGAGAGACTCGAAGCCTGGCCTTCCCCTTTCTACGTCTCGCTCTATGATAACTACGAGGGCCCCTGGAGTGCTCCGATGCAGACCAACCACATATGGAGGGCTGATCTGCCGCAGCTGCAACCTGGTATCTATACGATCAGGGTTCAGGCCGTGGATCGTTATGGCCAGGAGTTCAAAGAATCGACAATTATAGAAATTGAGTAGTGAAATGGTTACGGTATAAACCAATGATCTTGACCAAAAATCCTGGTTTTTCAAAGGCTTCTACAAATAAAACCTGACATGAAACAAGCAACGTTTATTATGAAACTCTTTATACTGATCTTTTTTCCTCTCCTTTTATTCACTGGTTGCGGGTTGCAGGAGAAGCAGGCTCTGGATGCCTGGCCTGAAATTACCCATGAACAACAACCCTGGACACGCTGGTGGTGGCAGGGGAACAGTGTCGATAGAGAGAATCTGACCACACTTCTTGAGATGTACAAGAATGCCGGACTCGGAGGCTTTGAGATAACTCCGATATACGGGGTTCATGGTGAGGAAGAGAACTTTGTGGAGTTTTTATCGCCGGAGTGGGTAGGACTCTTGAGCCATACCCTGCAGGAGGCGGAGCGGCTGGGTCTTGGAATCGATATGGCAACGGGGACCGGATGGCCGTTCGGCGGGCCCTGGATCGATGAAATAGAGGATACTCCAAAAAATTTGGCCCGTCTGACATGGGAGTTGAGCGAAGGCGAGTCTTTGGAGGAACCGGTACGGTATGTTCAAAGTCCGATGGTGAGAGCGATTGGAACCCAGGTGTATGAGCTGCACGGATTTCTGGGAGCCGAAGAGGAGACGCCGGAAGGAACAATGGAAGACCCGCTTCAGATTCCGGACCGGGATCCGCCGGGGATTGAGGATCTGGCCGAGCCGGTCTCGGCAAATGATGATTTGCAGTCGCTGGCACTGGAGCAGGTGAGATTTGAAAAAGAGCTGCCCCTGATTACTCTGATGGCTTATTCGGAACGCGGGGAGATCAGAGATCTGACAGGGTTTGTCCGTGAGGATGGACAGCTTGACTGGAGTGCTCCTGAGGGGGACTGGACTCTCTATGCCCTGTTTCAGGGGTGGCATGGAAAATGGGTGGAACGTGCCGCTCCCGGAGGAGAGGGATTTGTCATCGATCATTTTTCTGACCAGGCTATAGAGCGGTACCTTGATTATTTTGACCAGGCGTTTGAAGGGACGGATCTCTCAATGCTTCGAGGATTTTTTAACGACTCCTATGAAGTGGATGATGCAGCCGGGGAGGCAAACTGGACAGCCGGATTTCTCGAAGCGTTTGAATCGTACAGAGGGTATGACCTTCGTAACCATCTTCCAGCCCTGTTTGGAGTGGGCTCTGATGAGATGCAACGGCGGGTACTTTCTGACTACAGGGAGACGATCTCCGATCTTTTACTCGATACATTTACAGACCAGTGGGCGAACTGGGCAAGAGACCGGGGAGCAGTTACCCGAAACCAGGCACACGGATCTCCGGCAAATATTCTGGACCTTTATGCAGCCAGCGATATTCCCGAGACAGAGGGGCGGGATATCTTTCGCGCCAAAATGGCTTCTTCTGCCGGAAACGTAACTGGCAAACAGCTGATGTCAACGGAAGCGGCCACCTGGCTGAACGAACACTTTCTCTCAACTCTGGAGGATGTGAGGGAGGATCTGGACCGGTATTTTCTCGCCGGTATAAACCACGTGGTTTATCACGGTACGGCATATTCACCTCCCGGTGAAGAGTGGCCGGGCCGGCTGTTCTACGCAGCTGTTCACTTCCATCCGAACAACCCGTTTTGGCACCATTTTCGGGAGTTTAACGACTATGTCGCCAGAGTTCAGTCATTTCTGCAGTCTGGCAATCCGTCAAATGATATCCTTCTCTATTTTCCGATCTATGACCGGTGGTCAACTCCCGGAAACAGCTTGCTTGAGCACTTTTCAGGAGGTATTGACGATCAGTTTAATGGTACTCACTTTCTGGAAGCTGCCCGTCAACTTTGGGAAAGAGGATACCCGTTTGACTACATCTCCGACCGTCAAATTCAGCACGTTGAAACGTCACAGGGCCGGATCACATCCGGGAACAGCTCCTACGACCTGATTCTTCTGCCGCAAAGCCGGTTTATTCCTCTTGAGACACTGGAAGAGATCCTGGGCCTGGCAGAGAGAGGGGCAACCGTTATCTCCTACGGCGGATTTCCGGAGTCGATATCCGGGTACGCTGAATATGAGGCAAGGGGAGAGGAGTATACTCGCCTCCTGGAGGAGATTGATTTTACGGATACTACGACCCAGGGGGTTCTGGCGTCAAACTACGGGGATGGAAAAATCTTGCAGGGGGACGATCTGGAGCTGCTACTCATGGAAGCGGCTGTTGAACGGGAGAGCATGTCCGATATGGGCCTTCAATTTGTTCGAAGAAGCCATGAGGATGGACATCTCTATTTTGTAAAGAATACGGGTGATGAACAGATAGATGGATGGGTACCGTTGTCGCGCCCGGCCCGGTCTGTGGCACTCTTTGATCCGATGGAAGAGAGGAGCGGTTTCGGACGCATACGGAGTTCAGGTGAGGGCCTGCAGGAGGTATACCTGCAACTCAATCAGGGAGAGTCTGTGATTCTGAAAACCAGCCAGTCAGAAGAGCATGATTCGGATTTCCCATATTTTGAAACAACAGGTCCCGGTACCAGCCTGGCCGGGTCATGGGCGGTCCGATTTGCAGAAGGCGGTCCGGAACTGCCCGGCCAACTGGAAATTGAAGAGCCGCGTCTCTGGACAGAATTCGAGGGAGATGTATATCGGAATTACTCAGGGCTTGGATTATACACTCATGAGTTCCCGATGCCTGATGGGGACGCAGATGGCTGGCTTCTGGATTTGGGCAGTGTCCATCAAAGTGCACGTGTTCGTTTAAACGGCATGGATCTGGGAGTTCTCTTTGGGCCTCAGTT
>JBBDRW010000062.1:0-1402 GCA_040905265.1 Balneolaceae bacterium
TCGACTCCCCGGTCTCTAGGTCAAAACGGTTCAAAAACGGCCGGTTTCCTTCAGGAGTGGCCCCTGTGCCGGTCATCAGGATTGATTTTCCATCACCAACCGTATTCAGAACCCAGGTACCATACTGAGATCGAGTCATTTGAGGTGAACCCGGATCGTTGTAACGGTCTTCGGTTGACAAGTCAAAAACCAGTTGCGCCGGGGTTTCGGGCTGATCCGGATCGATCATCCATGTTCGGCGATGACGGTCCTCATGCCAGTATTCTGAGATTAACGCAAATCCTTCATCACTCCATTGAAGTCCTGCGTATCGATACTTCATGTCCAGATGCGTAACCGGTTCTCCATCAAACGGAGCGTTCAAGCTATAGAGTCGATCTCTCATCGGTACATCAACAGCCGGATCTCCGCCATCCAACGCCTCTATCCAGGTGAGAGTTGCAGGTGCATCATTGCGCCATGACACCGACCGCGGGCCTTCGGTTGTCGATGAAAAAGCGATCGGAACTTTATCGGCAAGCGGCAGTTGGGCAAATGTGTGAACAAGATTCCCTTCTCTGTCCCAAATTTGAATATTTTGAGGAAATCGAGAGGCAGGGACTCTATATGAATAGGGCCGTTCCGTGATATTGACCAGGATGTAATTCGTGTCCGGAGAGAGTTCTATACTTCTGAAGATAGCCGGTTCACTGATTGGCTCATGATCACCATTGAGTGAAATCTCCATCAGTTGTGAAGTAAAATAGTAGTCAAAAAGGTCCTCATCATGGCTATCCTGCAGGAGATCCTGATAGGTTCGGGCCGGGCGCGCGTCACCAATACTTTCTTCCACTACAGGGCCTGTAGGTACCACTTTTCGGATCGGAGCTTCTCCGCGATCTTGTGGAACCATCTTAACCAACATCGACTCCCCTTCTCGAGTCCAGCTGAATGGAGATCCATAATACGTATCGTTAACACCGCCGTCGCTCAGCTTTTTGGCTGTTGCCGTTGCAGTATCTGTTACCCAAAGTTCCAGGCTGTTTTCAGTGATTAGTAAAAAGGCGAAATGACTGCCATCCGGAGACCAGCTGGTGTTCGTGATTTTTGCTTTGTCCGGTATGCCTGTAACTTCTCTGTCATCACCACTGTTCAGGTCTCGAATGGTTAAACCGGTCACATATCCGGGACGGCTGGGTCCATTGGTGTTTGGGTTGATTCGAATTCCGGCCAGACGCAGTTCCGGTTGGGCCATTTCTTCGATCGATGGAAGAGCGGGGACATCCTGAAGCAGCATGAACTGTCTATCGGGTGAGATACTTACGGCGGGTGTCCTTGCACCATCTACAAGGTCTACCAGTTCTTGTGATGGAACCATGTATGTGTCCTGGGCTTCAACTGTTGAATAACCTGCCCAGATCAG
>JBBDRW010000063.1:0-1389 GCA_040905265.1 Balneolaceae bacterium
GCTGACTTGTCGGACAACCGCCTGAGTCGTTGCTGCAATTCTTTCTTCCACATCTTTGGTCCAGCGCCAAGCAGGGTGCCCGTATTCATCAATGTGGGCCCCTTCATAGCCCCCCTCTTCCCATACACGCCTGGAGGGTATGTACGAGATCATCTCATTCGCATAACCACATACCCAGGTTGTTTGACAGGCAGTGTGGTCGGCAAAGTCGTGTTTGAATCGTAAAGAGTAGTCAACCACAGACTCCCCCCCTAAACCCAGAAGGAGTAATTCATCTCCCAACTTCCAGGCCTGCACCGGATAGGGATAAGATGCAGGAAATTTTGCACCCTCTTCCAGTTTTTTCAAAAGCCGGCGGGCCCATCGTGCATGCAATTCGCTCTTCCCGTTGGCAATAGGGAGCAGCGTTTCGCGGTTTGCGACTTCTTCATATTCAAGGTCTACAAATTGAAAGGCCGATTGAATACCTGTCGATACCGGTTTCATCGGACCTGATAATACACGTTGAACAGCTCTGGAGAGCATTTGACCATATCGTTCGCAGAGTTCCAGTTTTCTACGGGGCAGTGGATTTTGATCTCCACCGCAAGTGTTGAAAAACATGGCGTTAATTCCGGGATAGCTCTTTTCAAGATTGATCTGTGCAAATCCCGGATAATCGCCTAACAATCGGTTAAACGACAAGGTAGTAGGGTGGCACGCATAGCCGAAAAGGACTCCAAGAAGCTCTCCGGCCGGTTCTTTGATCACCAGAACGGGAACATAGTGATCTACAGGACCCTCCAGAGGAATTCTGTTTGCCAGCATCTGCGGAACCTCAGATTCGATGTTTTCCCGCCGGTTTACCGCAAAAGGGCAGTACCCCTCTCCGGTCAATAATTCAGCCTCTTGCCAGTTACCCAGTGCCTCCCCGACGGCATTAGCGACCTGTTCCGCCATCCAACTTGAGTATTCATCCACAAGCCTTTCCTGTTCTTCATCAACCGGATAGTAGTCATGCAGATCGTCCCGTAGCCGTGGCCCGCTATGATTGTGGGAAAAAGTGACCATAAATTCGGAGCGCTTCAGTCCGAATTGATTCTGCACCTTCTCAAAAATCTCATCATATACCGATCTGGACATTCCCTGATTATCGGTCGTTGCCATGACGACCCGATTTCCTTCCGGACTTTTTAAGGCCATCACTTTAACCCAGATGTCGTGGATCACCTCTTCCGGTTCGCGCTTTGTACCGTATCCGGCAAGCCAGACTGGCGTGCGGGGTGTTATAACGCGCCTTCCGAAACCCGCCATCCAGGTTCCTTCCTGATCTGCTATCGACTGATCCTGAAGGAGAGAATTCCTGGCTTTAGAATCCCGCAGATTGTCACTGTTTTGGGCAAAAAGAGA
>JBBDRW010000064.1:0-1353 GCA_040905265.1 Balneolaceae bacterium
CAGGTTCATGGAGAGGCCGTCCATAATGATATGGTGCCCTTTAAGTATGAGGCGGTGTTTCCCCGGATCCGTTTTTATCAAATGAGCTGTAAAAAGCGGCCCTTTCTCAAGATCCATGGGTGAACCGGCATACCGCCTGAGCCAGTCGGGCAGTGTCTCTTCAATGTTTTTCTCGCCGCTCAGATCTGTGGATTGCAGCAGGCCCGGAGTCGGTGGCAAGACCTCCTGACGATCCACCCCACGGATAACGCTCCGAAGAGCCTCATGCCGCTCAACAACCCTGTCGACAGCCTCCGAAAGAGCTTTCTTGTCTATAGTTCCAGAAATCGAGAGTTGGGCACTTACATGATAGGCCCTGGAGCCTTCCGGAGAGATCTCTGCCAGCGTCGCAAGTTGCTGCTGGGCACTGTTCAGCGGATAGTTACCGGACGCAGTACGGGTGCCGGCAGTATTGTTCCCTCCAACAGCCTTGTCTCCCCCCGGTTTGGGCGGAATAAACCCGCCTTCCCGCATCGCCAGTACACTCTCCTTGACCACCTGAACAATTCGTGCGATGTCCTCATCGGTATGTGCCGTAGACAGAAAGCAGTTTCGCCACTCCCAGACAAATATCCCGCGCAGGTTCATGTGATAAAAAAGCAGCTCCAGATTCGTGGAAAAATCGAAGCGGAACAGCGACCCGAACCAGACGATCTTTATCGGTACCTCTTCTTCGTCAAACCAGTTATTCAGCTCTCCGGCCAGTTTGGCGGTTTTATCATTCAGCTCTTCCTGCAGGCCCGGCCCTTTCTCTTTCAGGTACCGGAGCGTCGCAAGTGACGCCGTCATGGCAAGAGGGTGCTGACAGAAGGTCCCTCCGAAGACAATGCGATTGACTTCCGGATAGGAGTTATCGCCATACTGCCATGCTCCGCCATCCAGCGGATCCATCAGATTCGCCTTGCCGGCGACGACCCCTATCGGCATCCCTCCTCCAAGAACCTTGCCGTAGGTGGCCAGATCGGCGCGGACGCCAAAAAATTCCTGTGCACCGCCCGGGCAGGTACGGAACCCCGTGATCATCTCATCAAAAACGAGCAGTGAACCCGTGTCGGTTGTCAGTTTGCGCAGATCATGGAGGAACTCACGCGGCTGCAAACCGGGGTTTCGACTCTGAACAGGCTCTACAAAAACCGCGGCAATGGAAGCCCCGTTATTGCGTATAAATTCAAGCGATTCGGGTTCGTCATAAGGCAACACCCATAGATCGTCAACTGCTCCCTGAGGGGTACCGGGAGATATCGGCTGAGTTGCCAACTGGCCGTTCTTCTCCGCAGACATCCCCATCACACTGTCTGCATGGCCGTGGTAGGC
>JBBDRW010000065.1:0-1335 GCA_040905265.1 Balneolaceae bacterium
GGCCCGACCAGTGAGCATTCCAATCCGGGCGCACAAGCGTTTATCATGGGAAGTTCCCAGGCCCGCTATATGAGTTGGGACGGCATCCGGGCCGTGGATTATCTTGTTACCAGGGACGAAGTCGACCCCTCCAGGATCGGTATTACAGGCATGTCAGGGGGAGGTACTCAGACCGCCTATATCGCTGCCTTTGATGAGCGTATTCATGTGGCTGTTCCAAGTAACTATATTACGAATTTCACAAGACTGCTTCAGACGATTGGCCCCCAGGATGCCGAACAGAACCTGTTTCATGGCATTGCAAACGGGATCGACCATGGGGACCTGCTGGCTGTGAGGGCGCCAAAACCGGTTCTAATCATGTCTACCACCAATGATTTTTTTAGCATCCAGGGGGCCCGGGAGACGGCTGAGGAAGTAACGGCCATCTATGAAGCATATGGACAGGGGAAAAACGTTGGTTTTGTCGAGGATATCGGCGGCCATACGGTGACGCGTAAAAACAGGGAAGCTATGTACGCTTTCTTTCAACAACATTTGGACAACCCGGGCAGCTCCGAAGATCTCGAGGTGGAAATTCTGAGCGAAGATGAGATCCGCGTTACCCGTACCGGCCAAGTGTCGCAGTCTTTCGGCGGAGAGACGGTCTATAGTCTGAACCGCAGGGAGGCGGAAAAGGCTCTTACTGCACTTCGAACGTCCAGGGAAGATCTTGCCGGTCATCTGCCCGGAGTCCTAGAGGCAGCAGAAAAACTTTCCGGTTACCAGGAACCGAAGACCGTTGACGATCCGGTATTTACCGGACGCTTTCAGCGCAATGGATATGTTATTGAGAAATACTTTGTGAAAGGCGAAGGCGATTATGTCATCCCATATCTCCTCATGGTTCCCGATAACCCGAATGGTAAAGCATTGATCTATCTGCATCCTTCCGGAAAAGCTGCCGGGGCAGCAGAAGGTGGCGAGATGGAGTGGTTTGTCAGAAATGGATTTACCGTGCTGGCTCCGGATCTGGCAGGAATGGGCGAAATGGGTACCGGCGGGTCTAATGAACTTCGCAGGGAATGGCGTGCATCCATCTTGATTGGCAGAAGCATTGTCGGAATTCGTGCCGGTGATATCGTCAGGCTAACCCGGCTTTTACAGAAAAATGTTGAGAAAGGCGAAATCTATGGTTTAGCCAGAAAAGAGCTGGGACCGGTGCTATTACATGCTGCGGTATTTGAACCGGCAATTGAACGGGTGGCCCTGCTCGATGCATATTCATCCTACAGCTCTATTGTTTTGAACCGGTTTTACGATATAGGTTTCATTCACAGTACTGTAGCAGGAGCT
>JBBDRW010000066.1:0-7960 GCA_040905265.1 Balneolaceae bacterium
GGCTTCAACCGCTGGAAAGGGTATTTGACGACCCAAAGACAGCCGCTGTACAGCCAAAAATCCGCTCCCATCGGGACCCGCATCTGTTTGAGTATGCCGGTGCGGCCGGCGGGTATCTTGACGTTTTTGGATACCCCTTCTGCAGAGGCCGGGTCTTCGATACGGTAGAAGAGGATAACGGACAGTATGACGACTCTCCTCCACTTTTCTGGGCATCGGGTGCTGCCTTTGCCGTGCGAAAAGATCTGTTTCTGGAATTGGGCGGGTTTGATGAAGCATTTGAGTTTCACATGGAGGAGATCGACCTCTGCTGGAGATGCCTCAACCGGGGATACAAGGTCCGGATTGCCCCCGAAAGCAGAGTCTTCCATCTGGGGGGCGGCTCTCTGCCGATGAACTCCTCCAGAAAGACCTTTTTCAACTTTCGAAACAGCCTGCAGATGCTCTGGAAAAACGCCAGCCCGGACTGGCTGCGGCGCCGTTTCTTCCTCCGGCTCCTGCTCGACGGCCTGGCAGGCCTCTACGCCCTTCTGAAAGGACACCCGACAGATACCTTTGCGATACTCCGCGCCCACCTTCACTTCTACATTCTCTGGCCGCGCGTTCACAGAAAACGGAAGGAACTGCAAGCGGCCCGGACAAACGACAGTGAACCCGGGGAGATGGCACCGTTTTCCATCCTCTACCGCTACTTCGTCCGAAGATCCAGATACTGGAATGAGTTGTACGAAGATTGACCGGAACGGCGAGCCGCTTCTGACGGTTCGACAGTAGAGTACGCTGACCCCCATCTATGAAACAGAACCATTTCGAATATATCATTGCAGGCGCCGGCGCCGCCGGACTGAGCCTCCTTTGGCATCTGTTGCAGAGCCCGCTTGGGACGAAACCAATCCTGGTTGCAGACCGAAACCTCTCGAACCCACCGAACAAAACGTGGAGCTTTTGGGACGACCGCCACCCGTTCATGGAGTTGACGGAGCGTAGCTGGAACAAACTGGCCGTCCGGTCTGCCGGTGAACGGTTTCAGGAGACCCTGAAATCCATGCGGTACCATGCAATTCGCAGTGACCGATACCACAAAACCGTCCTGGAACTGGCCCGGAAACACCCTTCAGTTACCCTTCTGGAGGCCGATATCCTGGAACTCTCCTGCCGGGCGGGCCGCGCACAGGTAAAAACGTCGGTGGGCGAATATAGTGGAACCTGGATGTTTCAAAGCATCATTCCACCGAAAACCGGCCGCTGCGACAACTCGCTGATTCAACACTTTACAGGATTCGACATCCGGACGGAAAAGCCTCTGTTTGACCCTGACGTCGCAACGATCATGGACTTTGATACCGTTCAGCGCGACGGACTTACCTTCTTCTACCTGCTCCCGTTTACAGAGAAAGAAGCACTTGTAGAGTATACCCTCTTCTCCCCTCAGCGTCTGGAGAGGTCCCAATATGAGATGGCGATTGAACGCTACCTGAGAGACCGCTTTCAGCTCAATCCAAACGACTACACCATTACCCGCAAAGAGTCGGGAGAGATCCCGATGGAAGACCGCCGCTACCCGCTCCGCCACAACCGGCGAACCTGGAATATCGGTACGGCCGGAGGCCTCACAAAAGGGTCCACCGGTTACACCTTTACACGGATTCACCGACACAGCAGAGAGATCATCCGCTCCCTCACAAAAACAGGAAAACCGCCCCGAAAGAAAGGAGAGTCCACATATCGGTTCCGGGTCTATGACATGATGATCCTCTACCTGATGCAGCACGAACAGCAGAACGCCAGAGAGATCTTCCACGAACTCTTCCGGAAAAACAGCATCGAACGGGTGCTGGAATTCCTCGATGAAAAAACCCGGTTCAGCCAGGAAGTCGCCCTCTTCTCAACCCTCCCCTGGAACCCGTTCTTCCGCTCCATCTGGAAGATGAAACACCGAATCCTGACCGGAGGGTGAAAGGAGACAGAACGTGCCAGCCGGACTACAAATCGATCTTCTCCAGCTCCCGCAACAGCGGGTACGAGGTCAGGTCGTACTGAATCGGTGTGAGGGCCGCATACCCAGCCTCCAGAGCGTTGATATCGTTCCCGTCCCCCTTGTCAAGCAACTCAAACTTACCTGTGAGCCAATAGTAAGAGCGGTTCTGCGGGTCGGTTCTACCGACAAACTCCTCGACATACCGGCTATTTGCCTGCCGCGCCCAACGGATCCCCTTGAGAGGGCCAGCCGGGACATTCAGATTGAGAGTTACGCCACGGGGCAAACCATGGTTCAGGACATACCCGATCACCTTGCGGGCAGCCTCCTTTGAACCGGAGAGGTCCGCATCCTCCTCAAACTCCGTACAACTGATCGCAATCGACGGATAGCCCAAAATCGTACCCTCCGTCGCCGCACTGACCGTTCCGGAGTAGAGGATATTGATCCCCGCGTTGCTCCCATGGTTGATCCCGCTGACAACCAGAGTCGGGCGCCGGTCCAGAAGCTGGTTGTGCGCCAGCTTGATAGCATCTGCCGGGGTTCCAGAGACCGCCTGGCCGGGGAACCGCCCGTCTATGACAAAAGAGCGGCTTCGAAGCGGAGTGCTGACCGTAATCGCGTGGCCGACAGCACTCTGCTGGCGGTCCGGCGCCACAATCTCAACATCTCCGAACTCATCAGCCACATCCGCCAGCGCACGGATACCCGGCGAAAAAATACCGTCGTCGTTACTGACCAAAATCAGCGGTTTGTTCTGACGGTTGCTGCTCTTCTCTTCACTGTTGTTACTCATCGGTTCCTATTTATAGGATTCATTTTCGTTTGGAAACTCCTGCTCTTTCACATCCCGTATGTAGGATTGAACAGCCTTCGTCATCTCGCCTTCCAGGTCGGCGTACTGACGCAGAAACCTGGGGCTGAACTCCTTATTCAATCCGAGCATGTCGTGGAGCACCAGAACCTGTCCGTCACATCCGGGCCCCGCCCCGATTCCAATTGTCGGAACCGAAATCGCGTCGGTCACCTGTTTCGCCAGGCCGACCGGAATCTTCTCGAGCACGATGGCAAAGACCCCGCACTTCTCCAGGATCTTAGCATCCCGTATCAGCTCTTCCGCTTCCTCCTCATCCCTGGCCCTCACCTTATAGGTTCCGAATTTATAGATGCTCTGCGGAGTCAGCCCGAGATGGCCCATCACCGGTATTCCGGCGTCTACAATCCGTTTCACCGTATCGGAGATCATCTCTCCGCCCTCCAGCTTTACACCGTGCACCCCGGCAAGCTTCATCATCTTTCCGGCGTTAATCAGCGCCTCCTTGGCAGTTACCTGATAGCTCATAAAGGGGAGGTCCGCAATAACCAGTGCCCGATCCGTGCCGCGAACCACACAGGATGCATGATAGAGCATATGGTCAAACTCCATCGGGACGGTCGTCTCGTGGCCGGCCATCACATTGCTGGCAGAGTCTCCGACCAGAATTACCTCAATGCCGGCCCGGTCGATAATTTTCGCCATGGTAAAGTCATAGGCGGTCAGCATGCTGATCTTCTCCCCTCTCTGCTTCATCTCCACAACGGTCTGGGTCGTAATTTTTACCGGCCGGGAATCTCCGCTGCCACTGCTCATAATGCTTTCTCCCGGTTCACGATCGCGGCGGACGCTTCCAGCTCACAGGTCACATCTCCGTCGACAGTCGCTTCACCCTCCATCGTGATAAAATTTCTCCGCTGGTTGGCAAGCCGTACTTCCAGCCGGAGCTGATCCCCCGGGACAACCTGCCGCCGAAACTTGGCCTGCTTGATGCCTGTAAATACAATCAGTTTTGTATCCGGATCTTCCACCAGTTCCCTCATCACCATAATACAGCCGGTCTGAGCCAGCGCCTCCACCTGCAGGACACCCGGCATAATCGAAGCTCCGGGGAAATGGCCGTTAAAAAACTCCTCGTTCACCGTCACATTCTTGAGAGCGACGATCCGCTCCTCTTCCAGTTCAATAACACGGTCTACCAGCAGAAACGGGTAGCGGTGCGGCAGGTATTGTTTGATCTCTTCAATGTTCAGCATCAGTTCTGTTCCGTTTTATCGTTTGGTGTTAACTGTTTCACTACACCGGTATAGACATACGCAATACCGCCGGTCAGTTTTTTCGACCTCGTTTCCGAAAAGGCCCCCGACTCCTCCATCAGCGCCAGAAAGTCATCCCCGGCCGGAAAAGCGGCGCTCGTCTCGGGGAGGTAGGTATAAGCCTCCCGGTTCCCGGAGATCCAGCCGCCGACCGCAGGCATCACAACCTTGCTGTAGAAGGTATAGGGATAGTGCAGAAGTCCGTTCGGCTGGCCAAACTCCAGAACCACAACCCGGCCCCCCGGCCTGACGACCCGCGCCATCTCCCGGAGTGAGGTCAGCGGATCGTCCACATTCCTGATCCCGAAGGCGATGCTTGCGATATCAAACCGGTTGTCCTCATACGGGAGGTTCATCGCGTCCGCCACCTCAAAATCGATCACCAACCCCCGTTTTTCCACCTTGGCCGGGGCGTGTTCGATCATCTCCGCACAGAAATCGGTCCCCAGGACGGAACCGCTCTCCCCGACCGCCTCCTTGAAGGCGATGGCAAGATCTCCCGTTCCCGTAGCGCAGTCAAGCACACGATCCCCCGGCACCGCCCCGCTCTCCCGCACAGTCGCGGCTCTCCAGCGGTGGTGGATGCCGAACGAGAGGACACTGTTCACCCGGTCATAGTCGTCTGCGATATCCGCAAACATAGTTCGAACTTTTTCACTCATAATCCAGATTCATCTTCAATTTAACTAGTGTTTGTAAGAAAACTCATAGTGTCCTGAGAAAACGTCAAGGTCAAGGCGGGCGAAGGCCAAAAAAACGCAGTGTACAATCGTACATGAGTATTTTTTGGACGAGCCCAACGCAGAGATTGACGTTTTCTTAGAGACACTAACTAATTATCTCTGCAAGATGATCTCCACGGTTCAGGTAGACCGCAGAGAACGACCTGCCATCCCAATGTAACTGGTTAATCGATCCGTTGCTGTGTTCTATTTGATCCATATTTCGCAACCCGATTCCGGTCCATTCCGAAAGAAGAATCCGGATCACCCGCCCGTGGACGACAAATACGATCGTCTCATCCGGGTATTCATCAAGCTGAGACATCACAGCCCGGTTCGCCCGTTCAAACACCTCGGCAGGAGACTCTCCGCCCGGAATCGGCCAGCCGACTTCTCCCAATTTCCACCTCTCCTGGGCCCGTTCCATCTGATCCAGGATCTCCAGGCGGTTTTTCCCTTCAAACTCGCCGAAATTCATCTCATCCAGCCCCTCGTAGTGGCCGGGTTCCAACTGAAAATGGCTGGTCAGCGGCTCTGCCGTCTGCCTGGTACGCAGGAGGCTGCTGGTAACAATCCGGGTGACCGGGTAGCCCGCCAGGTACCGCCTCACCGCTTCCGCCTGATCACGGCCGGTCCGATTCAGGGGAGCATCGATTCCCCGGCCCTGCATCAGCCCCAGTCGGTTATACTCGGTTTCACCATGTCGGATAACAAATATTCGGGATCGGCCCATACAACCGGCTACGATTTTAACTTTAACATAAACGCTTTAATCTGCTCCTCCAGCCGGTCCAGCTGGGGAGTTTTCAAATCCTCTTTGTAGGCATAACGAACCAGAATAATTTTCAATACCCGGTCATTCAGCGGGAGGCCGGCCCCGGCCCGTTTCGACATCAGCCAGCCGAGAAAGAGCCTCATCAGGCCCACCTTGAAGAGAAAGAAGAAGAGAATTCCGATTCCAACACCGGCATACACTCCATTCATTCCCAGAACCGAGAGTGCCAGAGCCGCAACGCCTATCTGTATCACATCACTGTTCAGCAGCCTCAGAACCGGGGTCAGAATCAGGGCCACAAAGGCACTTTTATTGAAATACCAGATAAAATAGAAGAGAAGAGCCGCTACCGTTGCAACGGTTGTCCCGGCCAAAAATACCAGCAGAAAAAAGAGAAGCAGTGCAAGGCTGTCGGCACTCTCAATCCACACCACAGCATCCTGAATCAGTTTTTCATACGGTTGCCGTTTCAACAGGCCGGGAATAAACTGGTCGACCTTCTCCCTTGTCGCATGAAACCAGTGCCCGCCCGACGTGACCGTAGCAGTGCCGGTCTCGAGAATGTGCTGGGAATGTCTCGACTCGTCAGAATTCATAGGGTTGAAATATACCCTGAATCCTGCAGAAATGGAATCCATAATGTCGCTGCAATCCCGGTCAGGCAGTGGCTGCCGTCGCAATACCGATATGCCCGGCTCCCCCCTCCCGAAGGGTTTTTGCGAGCTCAAAGGTGGTCGCACCGGTGGTAAAGACATCGTCTATGACAACCCAGAGGGCCGGACCTCCTGCCTGTTCACCCAATCCGCCGATGCGGCCCTGTGGAGCCCGATCTGCCTGCCCCGGCCCGGTATCCCCCGTTCCGACTCCGGAGGCTTCCACACTTCGGCCTGTTTCCCGGCCGTCCCCGGCAGCAACTCCCTTCCCGGCCATCCCGCGCTTCTCTGCCGCTTCCACGCCGCGAAGATCGACATCAAAGATTCCGGAGACATTCTCCAGCCGCTCCTCCCTGTGCAGGCCTGTCTGCGACCGGGTATCCCGGTTCCGGCGGACAAACCGCTCCGGCACCGTCTCCCAGCCGGTGACCGCCGAGACCCCCTCTGCGATCGCTCTCGCCTGGTTCCCGCCCCTCGACCGAACCTGTCTGGGATGAAGAGGCACCGGCACAAGCAGGCCGTCATGGCGCCCATACCCTTCCCCATAGAGCAGACGCTTCATCCGGTATCCAAGCTCCATCCCGATTTCATTCCCCAGGCCGTAGAGTGAGCCATATTTGAGCTTGTGCAGCAACCCCTGGAGTTCCCCTCCCTTCTCAAATTTCCAGAGGGAGATCCGAAATTCGATAAACGAAGGCAAAAGAACCGGGTCCGCCATCGAGTCGACCACCGATTCAAACCGCTTTTTGCGGCAAAACCGACAAAGATACTGCTCCGTAGATGCCAGGTGTGCTGAACAGCAGATACAGATTCTCGGAAACAGAATCTCCAGGAGTCCGGAGAGGAGAGGCTGCCGGGCCGGGCTCCGGCGGTCGTGCTGTTCGGGCTTGTGGCTGGATGTTGGCATCTTGCATAGGGTTAGGATTCTGGATTCAGGGAATTGGTGAGAGTTCTCGTTGATCAAGTGCTATCACCTGTCACCTATTCCCTTCCCAATGTATGATCCATTCAGATAGAACTCCTTACATACCAGCTTTGTAATTTATTCACATTCAGACTTTTGCAATGAGTGATAATTAATTAGATTCCGTACAAACCAGCCGGAGGAAATACCTCTCCGGCAGGAAAGAGGCTCTGTCCGGAATCACCTTGCAGAGCATTTGATCACCCGGGAATCTGCCAGACGGAACGGTTGTTACGAGGAGATGCTATTGACCGGGCGAAACCAGACAAGCTCCTGCCATCAGGCTTGAGAGTGCCGGACAGTGGATCCAGACCGTTAATTCCGATTTTCAAACTAACCGAAAAGAACCTCGCATGGCTTCAGTCGGGCAAGATCTTGCCATCATACGCAAACAGAAAGGACACTCCCTGGAAGAGATTCACCGGGTGACCAAGATTCCGATGAGAACGCTTCTGAGAATTGAATCGGATGCGATTTTCGATGATACGGAGGAGAATCCAACCTATGTGCGAAGCTTTATCCGCAGCTATGCGAAGGCCCTTTACATCCCTGATGACAAGATCGTTAATGCACTCGACCAGCGTCAATCCGGCAATTATAACAATCTGCTGCTGGACGACTACCCGGAACTTCTCGAACAACTGGAGAAGAAGAGTACGGCTATCCAGCCGGAAGAGCCCGAAGAGGCCCCCAGGGTAATCCCGGAAAGCAATACCCGAACCATAACCCCACAGGGGA
>JBBDRW010000067.1:0-43004 GCA_040905265.1 Balneolaceae bacterium
GAAACCTACCAGTTCCCGGATGATTTCCGCGGATCTACGCTGTTAGTGGGATTTATCTACACCCACTGTCCCGATATCTGCACCTTTATCACAGCAAACCTGAGGAATATCCATCAGGAGCTGGAGGACCCCGAAGGGATTCGTTTTCTGATCGTTACCTTTGATCCTGAACGGGACACGCCGGAAGTATTGGAATCCTACGCCGAAGCCTTCGACATGAACCGGCCGCCCTTCCATTTTCTTACGGGAGAAACGGCGGAGATCGAAGCGATGATGGAACGGATGACCGTTCGGTCCCAGGTCTCCTATACACGCGAAACCGAAAATGGGGATGAACTCTACTTTCTGAACCACTCCGACAAAATGCTTCTGATCAACCCCCACGGTGAGCTGATCATGGAGTATGGAGGGAGTATGACACCTCCACACATCGTAATTGAAGATCTGAACAACCTATGAAATACCGATTGAACACACTCTTTCTGATCATACTGACAGCTACCCTTTTCATAACCGGATGCAAACAGTCTCCGGATCAAACCGGCGAGGGAATCACTGTAGAGGAAGCCTGGGCCCGGCCGGCCGGAGAGGGGCGAATGAGTGCCGTCTACTTCCGGATCACAAATTTTGAATCTTCACCGGATACACTTCTTGGCGTCTCATCCGATATCGCCAGCCTTACCGAAATCCATGAATCCTATGAACAGGGAGATGGAATGGTCGGAATGCGGGAAGCAAGAGACGTTCTGATACCAGCTACTTCAACCGTTCACTTTGAACCGGGTGGGCTACACGTCATGCTGATCCAGCTTACCCGTACCTTGCAAGCGGGAGACTCCTTTGACCTTGCGCTCCACTTTCGCCATCAGGGTGAGATCTCCGTAACAATACCAGCCGAACAGTAAGCGTTATCCGGTTTCTGATCAGGCTGAAGCCTTCTGTTTTTCGTAGACCGGTGGTGCTTTCTTTTCGATCGTCTCACGAGTAATAGTGCAGCGTTTTACATCATTCATGGAGGGGAGGGTAAACATTATTTCGAGCATTGCATCCTCCAAAATTGACCTCAGCCCACGGGCACCCGTTTTTCTCTGACGGGCATACTTCACGATTGAATGGAGCGCCTCCTCTTCAAATTCAAGCTCGACTTCCTCCATTCTGAAAAGTTTTTTGTACTGTTTGGTGATCGCATTTTTCGGCTTCAGCAGAATCTCGATCATCGCTTCATCAGAAAGCTCCTGCAGACCGCAAATCACCGGAAGCCGGCCGATCAGCTCGGGAATCAAACCAAATTTCTGCAGATCCTCCGCTTCCACATAGGTGAAAATATCCGGATCGCTCTTGTCATGCTTCACCTGTTCCGCCGTATGGAATCCAAGAGAACTGACAGACAGACGACGGGAGATAATATCTTCCAGGCCATTAAAGGCCCCTCCACAGATAAACAGAATATTGGTGGTATCCAGTTGGATAAAACTCTGTTCCGGATGTTTCCGGCCGCCTTTCGGCGGAATATTTGCCGTTGTCCCCTCCAGAATTTTCAGGAGTGCCTGCTGAACTCCTTCGCCGGATACATCCCGGGTAATCGAAGGGTTATCGCTTTTTCGGGCGACCTTGTCCACCTCATCGATATAGACAATTCCACGTTTGGCCCTCTCCACATCATAATCAGCCGCCTGAAGCAAATTACTCAGAATACTCTCTACATCCTCCCCAACATATCCCGCTTCCGTCAAAACGGTTGCGTCGGCAATGGTAAAGGGGACATCGATGATATTTGCAAGAGTTCGGGCCAGAAGTGTTTTACCGCTTCCCGTGGGGCCCAGCAGAATAATGTTACTTTTCTCGATCTCCGTATCTTCAAAACCGTTCTCAGGCAGTGCATTGATCCGTTTGTAGTGATTGTAAACGGCCACCGAGAGTGTTTTCTTTGCCCCCTCCTGGCCGATCACATACTCATCCAGCCGGGTTTTGATCTCCAGCGGCTTCAGAGTAGATTTATACTGTTTCTCTCTCCGTCGTGCAAGAGATGCAAGGTCACTCTTGATGATGCTGGCAGCATCATCGACACACCGGTCACAAATATAGACCTCGGGGCCGGCAACCATGCTGTTCACTTCATTGCTGGATCGCCCGCAAAACGAGCAGTGTACCAGATCTTTCTTGTTCGATTTACTCATAGTTCTCTACTGCCTGAATGGATCACTTTTTGTCGCTTTTCTCCTTCCGGACCATCACACGGTCCACAAGGCCATACTCCTTCGCTTCATCGGCACTCATCCATCTGTTTCTGTCCGAATCGATATTGATCTGATCTGCGTCTTTTCCGGAGTGTCGGCCCAGTATTTCACTCAGCATCGTCTTGATACGAAGGATCTCCTGAGCTTCAATTTCGATATCACTCGCCTGGCCGCGAACACCACCCAACGGCTGGTGAATCATTACACGCGCATGCGGCAGAATATTGCGTTTCTCTTTTGCACCTGCCGCCAGAAGCACAGCCCCCATCGACGCCGCCATTCCCACACAGGTACAGGAGACGTCACACTTCACATACTGCATGGTATCATAAATCGCCAGGCCGGCGGAGACAACACCACCCGGACTGTTGATATAGAGGTTGATATCTTTTTCCGGATCTTCCGACTCCAGAAAGAGCATTTGCGCCACAATGGAACTGGCAACTGTATCATTCACCGGTGTTCCGAGAAAAATAATCCGGTCCTTGAGCAACCTGGAATAGATATCATAGGCACGCTCACCACGATTGGTTGTCTCTACAACCATCGGGACCAGATTGCTGTTTTGAATAGGGGAACGTTCGTTCATAGCTGGAAACTCGTAAATGGGTTGTTCAATAGACATAAAATTCCAAAATCTGTAAGTACGATAATGATTTCTGTTTAACTTCTAAAACGTATATCGGCCAGGTTTCGTCCCCACCCGATTCCGGTCCAGATGCATCCAGCGCTCGGAGTACTCAACAATGTTAGCTTTTTTCACTCTCCTTTTCACGTTTTTTCCGAAAATCTTCTTTTGAAAGCTCACGGATCGAAACGACCTCTTTCAATTTATCAAAGATCTTATTTTCACGGATCGAGCTTCTCAGGTTCTCCAGCTGGCCCGGATTCTGCGCAAACATCGACTTCATCTGGTCAACCGTTGCCCCATATTTTGCCGCTTCTGTTGCCAGGTAGGCGTCAATATCTTCCGGTGTGATCTCGATATCATCAAACTCATCCTGCAGCCGGAGATAAAGAAAATACCATTTGGCCTCCGTTTCCGCACTCTCCCGAATCCGGTCTCTGTACTCCTGCTCATTAAAATCCGGCGGAAGCTGATTACCCGACTGCTGTTTGAGGCGTTCGATATAACTGCTTTGAACCTGTGAAACCATTGCAGCCGGAATCTCAAAATCGTGTGCCTCGGTAATAGCTGTTATCACATCCTGCCGGAACAGATCATCACTGGTCTGATCGTAATACTCCTGCATCCTGCTCTTGACCAACGCTTTGTACTCGTCCACATTCTTGGCCTCGCCATTCGACTGCTCTTTGGCAAAGGCATCCGTCAACTCCGTTTTATGAGGCTTCTCCACCTTTTTGATCACCAGCCGAAAGCGGTCCGTCTCCTCCCCTTCCCCGAGCTCCATGTCGACCGTGTCTCCAGACTTTTTCCCAACAAGTGAGTCACGGAAATCGGAAGCACCTTCCTCTTTCAGGTTCAGTGTCTGATCCGCATCAACCTGTCCTTCAATCGGGTTCCCCTCCTCATCAAGAGTTATCGCATCTACCACAACCCGATGATCAGCTGTAATCTCACCGTCAACCTCTTCCCAGTTTCCGGCTTGCTCAAGGCGGCGCTCAATCTCTTTATCAACCTCTTCATCCGTAACGTCGTGGACCATTGCTTCGACCTCAATGTCCGAGAGCGGTTTCAGATCAAACTCCGGTTTTGCACCGATTTTAAAGGTCACTTCAAGATTATCCCCTTCCCACTGAAGATCGGTCATCTCCGTCTCGCCAACCGGATCGTGCTCAGGCACCACCTCTTTCTCAAATATATTCTGGATATACTTGTTGATCTCCTCCATCTCGATCTCATCACCGAATCGCTTCTTCACAATAGAGAGAGGTACCTTGCCGGGCCGGAATCCAGGCATCTGGATTTGTCCGCGATACTTTTTAAACGCTTCGTCAAACTGAGGCTTTAAATCTTCCCTTGTTGCTTTTATAACAATCTCTTTATCGACGGATGTGAGCTCCTGAACAGAAATATCCACGCTAATACTCCAGAAATATTAAGGTTGTATGTTAACACAATACATCATGCAAATACGACTCAGTTGCATGTACGAGAGGGGGGACTCGAACCCCCACACCGATTAAGGTACCAGATCCTAAATCTGGCGCGTCTACCAATTCCGCCACTCTCGCAGATTCTTCAAACCGGATTGATCCATCATGGCATCGTAAAGCCATCAGCGGATTCAATCACGCCAATCAGTGATCAAACTCTGAAACATAACTTGGATCAGAGCCTTGAAAAATACGGTTTTAAATAACAGGGTTCAACCTCAGCTTGCACAACCAGCTACCGCTCCGGACTCTCTCACAGGGATTTGCAAAAGAGAGCTCTGAGTGTCGTGTCAACCATGCGATGTGGGGGTTGTCGATGGCATTTCAATCAGCTATTTTTCTTCAAAATATGTGCGGAACCAACCAACTCCTGAAATGTTCAAAAATCTGCGTCTCGTCTATATTACAACGCGCGACAGAGAAGAGGCAAGATCGATCGGAATGACCCTGGTGGAGGAGCGGCTGGCCGCCTGTGTCAACATCATCGATGGCATGGAATCGATCTACCGCTGGGAAGGGGCGATCGAGACAGATTCAGAGACAATCCTGATTGCCAAAACCTCCTATCATCGCATGGAGAAGCTGACCAGGCGGGTGAAAGAGCTCCACAGCTATGACACACCCTGCATTCTTTCTATTACTCTGACCGAACAGGAGGGAAACGAAGAGTATCTGAAATGGCTGATGAAAGAGTCTGACCATCCTACCCCGAAAGAGTAGCGGAGCCGATATCCGGCCGGATCTGTCTGAAAACAAGCTGACGACAGGACAGGACGGCGCTGTTACTGCTCCAGAGAAGCACCTTTATCCCCTCTTAACCGCTTCCGAAGCAGCATGTCGGTCTCATAGTAGTCCCCGTCCCGCCAAATCTGAAGTTCCATATTCTCTCCTTCGTCGTACTCTCTGAGAAGTGCCCACGCATGCATATCGCTGATCACCCGCTCCTCGCCGATACGGGTGATGATATCGCCCGGCATCACTCCACACTCAAATGCAGGCCCATCCTTGTTTACCGTCGTTACCAGCAGCCCGTGCATGGTTGGAAGCCGGTAACGGTAGATCAGCTCTTCCGTCATTGCAGTAAACTCCATTCCGGGATCATAATCGAGAGCGACTTGTCCCGCCGTCAACAGTTGATTGACAATCTTTTCAACCCGGTTGCTTGGGATTGCAAACCCCAGCCCTACAAAGCCGGCACTGGTCCCGCCCGTATAGAGAAACGTATTGACACCGATCACTCTCCCCTCACTGTTCAACAGAGGGCCGCCTGAGTTCCCGCGGTTGATCGCAGCATCGGTCTGAATCATATCCATATAGACCCTCGGGTTATTGGGATCGGGCCGAAAATCCCGGTTTTTCGCACTGATAACACCCACCGATACGGCAGGCCGGCCATCCTCAAACAGGCCGAAGGGATTCCCAATTGCAATCGCCCACTCTCCGACAATCACTTCTTCCGAATCACTGAACTCAACATATGGGAGCGGCTCGTTGGACTCAATTTTGATCAGGGCAAGGTCTGAAAGCCCGTCTGTGCCAAGCAGCTTTCCGTCATAGGTGTTTCCGTCAGTTGTTGCAATGACAATATCATAATCTCCATTCCCGACAACATGCTGATTGGTGACGATCAGTCCGTCTTCACTAATAATGAACCCGGAGCCGATATTCTGAAATGTGTACTCCCTGGGCAGATTTTGCCAGAAGAAATGACGCAGCATCTCCTCCTGAACGGAACTTCTTCTCTCTACAACTCCCGTGACCGTAATACTGACAATTGCAGGGCTTGCCCTCTCCACCGCCCTGGTAATTGCATTGCGCCGGCTGGAGCCGATCTCTTCCACCCGGCCCACTTCAGATAACGACAATGTCTGCTCATCTTGCTGTAACACCTCTTCCAGCATTGATGCGGAGAATTGTCCGCTGCTATCGGGCATAACTCCCTCATTGACATCGGCCGAATCCTCTCTTGCACAGGAGACAGTAATGAGGAGAACCAGCCCCAACACCGCACAAAGCTGTGCTGTTGCCTTATGATGGGTTCTATTGATCTTCAACGTTTTGGATCTGTTTAGCTCCAATGGAGACAACCGTATCAATCGCCTCCTTCAGTGTTCCAGGATGCCACGCACCTGCCGCCTTCTTGTGTCCGCCGCCGTTCAACTCCCTTGCCCAGAGATTGACATCAACATCGCTCCGGGAACGAAGGCTCATCTTGACCCCCTCTTCCTGAAGATCCTTCAGGAGAACAGCCGCCTTCACTCCGGCTATGCCGAGCGGAAAGTTAACAAAGCCTTCACAATCTTCACTTGCGGCTCCCGTAGCATCCAGCATCGCCTGAGTAACGTACATCAATGCAATTTGATTGTTTTCATAAAGCCGGATCGTTCCGAGGGCCTGGCTCAGCAGGTGCAGTTCCTTCAGGCTCCGGTTCGAAAAGACCTTCTCAATCACTTCATTCGGACGAAACTTACCCTTTCGTAGCAGGTCGGCCGCAATTTCTACCGTTTCAGGGGTAACGCTGTCAAATTGCAGTGAACCGGTATCGGTAATCAGGCCGGTATAGAGCGCCTTCGCCACCCCTTCGTCAATCTGGCCCGGATCGTGTTCAATAAAGAGTTTGTAGATCAGTTCACAGGTTGAAGAGGCGTTGTCCCGGGAGATCATATGGTCAAAAACGGGCTGCGGATCCGGATGGTGATCGATCATGAAGGAGGGTTTCGGGTTCTCCTCCTGCAGCTTTTCGTAACTGCCGAACCGGCCCGGCGAATTCCCATCCAGGACGACAAACGCATCGCACTCCCCTGCCTTCTCTTCGGACGGGCTTTCCACCGGAAACCCTTCAGCCAGCCACTGCAGATTTGGCGGGACCGGGTCATCGTTGAATGCGACTGCCTCTACGCCATTTTTTTCGAGCCAGACCGACAGTGCGATCTGTGAGCCCAGACAATCACCATCCGGACGGATATGAGAGAATACACCTACTTTTTTAAACTGAAGTATCTTTTTTCGAAATTCCTGAAACATCAATGATTCATTTTTTTTAGGTTGAATTCAATATACCCCAATACTGGACAATCTATCAAAGAGAAGTCTTTGCAAAAATCCTGGCTTTTCAAAGACTTCATAGAATGAAACTTTCATGCAGGCAGTAATTATATGTGACGGAAGAACGCCGCCGGCCGAGCAGCTCCTGAGCTGTGTTGATGCGGCCGGACTCTTTGTCGCAGCCGACGGGGGAGGGAACCGGGCACGTACACTGGGCCTCACTCCTGATGTGATTATCGGAGACCTCGACAGCTATCGGCACGTGGAAGGTGAGAATATTCCACTCATTCACGACCGGGACCAGGAGAGTAACGACCTGGAGAAAGCCCTCTCCTATGTATTGCAACAGGGCGCAGAGGATGTAACCGTTTTTGGTGCTCTTGGGAAACGGCTCGACCATACACTGAAAAATCTTTCTGTCCTGAAAAAATTTCACTCCTCTTTTCGATCCCTGATCTACATAGACCGGTATGGATACCTGCGGCTGCTTGCCCGGTCCGAAAGAATCAATCTCAAGAGAGGTACACAGGTTTCTCTCTTTCCTCTCTCCGGAAAGGTCTCCGGCATAGAGACAACCGGTTTAAAATATCCTCTGTCGGGAGAATCTCTGGAAAATGGCGTCCGGGATGGGACCTCCAACGAAGCAACCGAAGAGGCCATCGAGATCCGTCACCGGGATGGTGACCTTCTTATCTTTATTGAAACCAAAGAACCCGACAAGTGAGTGTTCATTTCATGACGGTCGACTGGATTTTCATCGGCCTCTATTTCTTTTTCCTGATCTGGCTGAGCCTCTCAAAAGGGCTGAAAGCTGAAAATGAAGAGCAGTTTCTTCTGAGCGGAAGAACTTTAACCCTGCCTGCATTTGTCGCCACACTGGTCTCCACCTGGTACGGGGGGATCCTCGGCGTTGGTGAATACAGCTATCAGTTTGGCATCTCACAATGGCTCATTCTCAGTGCTCCCTTCTATCTCTTTGCCGCACTCTTTGCAATCCTTCTGGCCGGCAAAATCCGCCTAAACAAAGCGTTGACGATTCCCGAGGCGATGTCCAACCGGTATGGGCCTATGGCCGGGCGAATCAGTGCAATCCCGATCTTCGTCCTGGTCAGCCCGGCGCCCTATATCCTGATGCTGGCGCTTCTTTTTCAATTTATGACCGGCGGCGAAGGGCCGTACTACTTTTATGCAGTTGCTGTTGCCCTTTTTTCCGTTCTCTATGTAACCATTGGTGGATTCGGAGCGGTTGTCCGCACCGACATCCTCCAGATTATTCTGATGTTCACCGGCTTTATCATCCTGCTCTGTTTTGCCATCCAGGATGCCGGCAGCTTCTCAACCTTATGGTCAGCCCTGCCTGAAACTCACAAGGACCCGACAGGAGGCCATAACTGGCAATATATCCTTGTCTGGTTTTTTATCGCACTCTGGACCTTTGTAGATCCGGGGTTTCACCAGCGGTCTGCGGCTGCAAAAAATCCGGGAACTGCCAAAAAAGGAATTTTTGTCTCAATCCTTTTCTGGTTCGGCTTCGATTTTCTGACTGCATTTTGCGGGCTCTATGGATGGTTCATACTCGGTTCCGGGCTGGAAGAGCCGATTCTGGTCTATCCGATGCTGGCGGAAACTCTGCTTCCCGCCGGCCTGAAAGGGCTCTTCTTTATTTCACTGCTCGCAACGATGATGTCCACACTGGACAGCTTCCTTTTTCTATCGGGACAGACGCTTGGAAGAGATCTTCTCAGCCACCTGTTTCCCGGGAGTGACAGGAACCGGATAACCAGGGTCAGTATTCTGATCTCAGCCGTGCTTGGAATCCTGCTCACGATCCTCTATCCGAGTGTAATCGATCTCTGGTATATACTGGGTTCGGTCCTGATACCGGGGTTACTCCTGCCGGTTCTCGGCATCTACCTTCCGGCCTGCAGGCTTCGAAAACCCTGGCTGATCCTAACTCTGACCGGTGCAACCGGACTCTCTCTGCTCTGGCTCATCCTCGGGACACTCTATCAGACAGCGGAGTACTCCTATGCATTTCTGGGCATGGAACCATTCTATCCCGGCCTGTTCCTCTCTCTCATATTTTGGATCATCGGGCGGGAAAAATCCTCACCCTAAATTGATTTTAGAATGTGGCTCAGATTCAATTTATGAATCGGTATCAGGTAGCGGTTTGAAAAGACATCCTTTTGAATTCCAAGCAGCCCGGTACCCCGAAAATCCACCACACAGTGCCCTTCCGCTGCCTGTACCACCTCTCCGATCCCGTAGTACTCCGGGCTGGGCCCATAGTAGACCAGATCTCCAAGCTGGATCTGGTTCGACGCCCTGCGATGAAATGGCAGTATAACCGGAAGCAGATCCAGCCGGTAGGAGAGTCGTTTGTTCTGGGTTGTCATGATTCAATAAATCGTTTTACTCTGTCTGTCTGTTGATCGTAATTCGACGGCTCTCCGGGCCTGTAATCTCGATTGAGATCCAGAGATGCTCCGGCGGAAGCAGTTCAGATAATCGTTCCGGCCATTCGATGATGCAAACGCCTTCCCCATAAAAATATTCTTCTGCGCCAATTTCAAGTGCTTCTGCCGCGCGTTCGAGGCGGTAACAGTCAAAATGGTAGATGGGAATGGAACCTGGATACTCATGTAAAATAGTGAAAGTAGGGGAGACTACCAGATCCGGTGAGAGGCCAAAAGCCTCTGCGAACCCTTTGACAAAATGGGTCTTGCCGGCACCGAGCGGCCCGCTCAGACAGATGACATCCCCCTGTCCGGTCTGCTCACCCAGCCGGCGGGCAAACGCCCTGGTCTCGGCCTCACTAAATGTCTCCAGCTGATCCTTCATCACATTCTGTTCTATAGAACTCAACTAACTCTGTCTGCACCCTCTCCGAGTGTCGATCCCTTCGGCAGACAGAATAGACAGCTCGCTGCCAGTTATTTCGGGTTAAGAATTGCAATCGGCAGAATCATCTCTTCCATTGTGGCACCACCATGTTGAAAGGTGTCCCTGTACATATTCTGATACTTGTGATAATTGGTCGGATAGACAAAGTAGTAATCCTCCTTGGCAATGATAAAACTGTTTGCCGGAGGGTCAATCGGAAGCTGATAGTCGGATGGCCGGTCGATAAAAATTGCTGCACTACTCTCTGCTTTCAGATTCCGCCCATATTTGTACCTCAGGCTCACAGCGGCATCCCGATCTCCATACACCTTCGTGTCGCGAAGGGCGCGAACCGCACCGTGATCGGTCGTAACAATGATTGTCACATCCTCATCAGCAAGGATCCGGAAGATCTGCAAAAGCGAGGAGTGCTGAAACCAGGATTCAGTCAGGGATCGAAATGCAGAGGTGTTGGGTGCCAGCTCCTTCAGTACATCGGAATCGGAACGTGAGTGCACCAGTGTATCCACAAAATTGTAGACAATGGTAGTCAGCGGTGTCTGTGTAAAGTTAACGATCTGGTCCGCGAGTTTTTTCCCATCCTTCGCCTGCAGAATTTTTTCATATTTGAATGATTCGGATCTGCCCTTGCTCTCCAGGAGACGCCGAAGCAGTTCCTCCTCATGCCGGTTCAGGGAGCGTTCATCCTGCCCCATCTCCCACAACTCCGGATAGCGCTCTTTGATCCTCAATGGCAGCAGGCCGGAAAATATCGAGTTTCGGGAATAAGGGGTAGCGGTCGGTAGTATGGAATAGTAATAGTCGGTCTCAATTGTATAAAAATCGGTCAGGATCTGCTCAAACAGAAGCCACTGGTCGTACCTCATACAGTCAATCAGAAAGAAGAAAACAGGTTTTTCACCATCAAGATGAGGAAACACGTAATCAGGCATAATATCATGGCTCAATACCGGCCGGTTCGACTTTCCGTCTGAAAGCCAGTTCCGGTACTTCTCCTCGATAAACCGGCCGAACGACTGATTTGCCTGACTCATCTGATCCTGCAAGACCTGCTGCAGTGCCTGATCACCCTGTTCCAGATCCATATCCCAGCGTGTAAGCCTGCGATAGATGGAGATCCACTCCCGCCAGTCAGTCTCCATTCCAAGACGTGCAGAGAGCTCATTGAACTGTTTCAGATAGGTTTCTGCCGTCTTCTCCTGCTGCAGCCGCCGCCGGTCCAGTATCCGTTTAATCGTAAGCAAGATCTGATTCGGGTTCACCGGCTTGATCAGATAATCCGCCATCTGGGCTCCGATGGCATTCTCCATGATCGACTCCTCTTCACTCTTTGTAATCATCACGACCGGAAGAGCGGGCTGAATCTGCTGAATTTTCTCCAGGGTATCCAATCCACCCATGCCCGGCATCTGTTCATCGAGAAAAACAATATCGAACGGCCTGTCCCGGATCATCGAAACGGCATCTTCCCCGTTCGTGACAGCCGTCACGTTAAACCCTTTCCCTTCCAGAAAGATAATATGTGCTCTGAGCTGGTCGATCTCATCGTCTGCCCAAAGTATTCTGTTTGGCATAGATCATTCAATACGTTTCCCTGGGAGTCTGTCGGACTCCTGGAGTGAACCAAGGATAGGGAATCATACGGTCAGAAAACAGCACGGTTACTCGATTTCAACGCTCATCCGCCTTTCACCAGCCGGCGATTCCTCAATCCTGATGTAGGGAAGCAGAATCTCCAGTCGCCGTTCTCCGATACCCCGGATCTCCAATAACTGCTCCGTTTCCGTAAAATTACCATGCTGCTCTCTCCACTCCAGAATCCGGGATGCATACACGGGACCGATTCCCGGAAGCTCCTGAAGCACTTCAACGTCCGCCCGGTTGATATCCACAACCAGTTTCCCTTCGCCTCCTGCTTCCGGCTGAAGAGTGTCACGTTCTACATCTCTGCCGGGCGGCTCGGAAACCGTATCAGCCGGTGCCATGAGGCTATCATTATCAATCTCTCCACGGTATCTGGCAAGAATCGCCCTGTTCTCCGACTCCGAAGCTCTGCTCCTCTCTTCAAATAGTAGTTCCAGCTCGCGATAAAGTTCCGGATCATACTCCGGCGTCCGCTCACTGGCCACATTCAGCAGGGTCAACAGAATCAGTACGGCGCCACACACTGCGAGAACAATCCGTTCATTCCTGGAAATCTGGAGCCTGTCAAGAAAAAAATAGATCTTTCTTCGCATATTGACTCCCCTGTTGGTAAGTTAATAATTGTATCTCCAGGTATGATCAACTGACACCGAGACCCTTACAAAGATCACAAAAAAATGCACCAGCTTTCGGAACCGTTACACTACCGCGACGGGCAGCTCGCCTACCGGGTCATCGGAGAGGGCAAGCCATTGATCGTTCTGCATGGCTGGGGCAGCAGCTCACGAGTCATGGAACCGGCCTCCCGGCTCCTTGCGCCAAACCACACCTGTTACCTGATCGATCTGCCCGGATTCGGCCTCTCTCCCGACCCTCCGGAAGCGTGGGCTGTCGGAGACTATGCGGAGTTGACGGGCTCGTTTATCCGTTCGCTGAATCTCCCGGAAGCGGACCTTCTGGTCCATTCATTCGGAGGTCGGATTGCACTGAAACTTCTCTCCAGCCCGGAGTTTGCACCTCTTGTCGGGAAAGTCCTTATCACCGGCGGAGCAGGCATGAAACCGAAACGAAGCGTTCAATTCTACTTCAAGAAATATCTGGCAAAAACCTTGAAAGCCCCGCTCCTCCTGTTGCCCGGCAAATACCGGGAGCAGGCGCTGAACAGGCTGCGTGCAACCTCACTCTGGAAATCCCTCGGTTCAAGCGACTACCGGGAACTCACCGGGGTACTACGAGAAACCTTCGTCAAATCGGTTACCGAACATCTGGAAGAGACGCTTCCGCTTATCTCTCATGAAATTCTCCTCCTGTGGGGACGCGAAGATAAAGCTACTCCCCTTTATCAGGCGGAACGAATGGAGAAGGGGTTGAAAAACAGTGCCCTGGTTGTCATAGAAGGAGCCGGCCACTACGCCTTTCTGGACCAGCCCAAACAGTTTACTGCCATTGCCGAGGCCTTTTTCAAAGGAACCTGAATCACAGCAACTCCTGCCGCCGCAGTAGATTCGACGCCAGTCCGATACCCGTGTAGCGTCAACCATGCGATACGGGAAAAGATCGAGGCTTGGCCCCACAGGAGTATGGTTTACGCTACACTAACGATCCCGCTCCTTAAACTCGTCGTCAAAGTAGTTGTACCACTTTCGGAACGGACGAAATGCATTCTCCGGATCGAAAGGCCTTTTGAACTCACTGTTTCGACACTCTTCGCTGCAGCACCCCTCCATCTGGCGGGCTCCCTCTTCAGAACAGATAAAGAGTTTATTGCAATCCATATTGGCACAGTTGATATAGCTGTCCGCCGGCTGTCCGGTAATTTCACAACGGGCTATCGGCTGCAGGTTCCCCTTGTCAACCGGAACGACCAGGCGGTCGTCAAAAACAAAACATTTTCCTTTGTAATGTTTTCCACCCTCTTCGCGGGCGTAGCGAAGGATACCGCCATGCAGCTGATTGACATCCTTCCACCCCTTCTTTTTCATCAGTACAGAGAACTTTTCACACCGGATTCCACCGGTGCAGTACATCAGAACCTTTTTATCCTTCGGGATCTTCACCTCCTCGAGCCACTCCGGAAACTGATAGAAGGTATCGACTTCGGGAGTAACCGCCCCCTCGAAGTGGCCGACTCTTGATTCATAACCATTCCGGACATCGATCATCACATAATCCTCCTCCGACTCCATCAGCTCTCTCCACTCGGAGGGTTCCAGATACCTACCCCCCTCCTCCGGGTTCAGCCCGTCAACATGAATCGAGACGATCTCATCCCGGACTTTGCAGACAAGCTTTGTGAAGGGGTTCACATCCGACTCATCCTCCTTAAACTCTGTCTTCTCAAAACCATCAAGCCCCCATAGATACTCCTTGTAAGCCTCTATCTGTTGCGGGCTCCCTCCGAGCGTACCGTTAATTCCCTCCTCACTGATATAGACTCTCCCCTTTAGCTGCAGGGAACGAAGCTTCGATTTATGCTCTATGCAAAAGGCGGCCGGGTCGCTGACCGGTGAAAAATTGTAATAAAGTATAACCTGAAACATCCTGTAACTCTCGACCGTTTGGTATTCATCGTCTGTCAGGAGGCGTTGAAAAACCAGGCTCATTTTTTGTACGTGAAGCGCTCCGGGTGAAGCGATTCCCAGGGAGCGACCGCGTAGTGATTCTTGATAAAGATCGAGGCCAGAGGGTTTTTCAACGCTTTCTGAAACAGAATCTGTAAATTACAGTTTATTACCCACTGTTGCTCACGAAAATCGGAGCCGAATGGGCAAACCCGACACCACTGCCAAAAAGCCAGTGCCTGAACCCGGGAGATACCCCTGTTCTTTTGCCGCCAAACAAATGAAACATCGCCGTGAACAAGGCCAGTTCCTGCATCTTTACCCTGCTGCTCACCCTTCTGCCTCTGATGCTGGCGGGGCAAACCCGGCTTTCCATAGCTGAAGGCCCGGAACCGCACCTCCGCGCAATGGATGAAGCGTTCCAGCGAGGAGAGCTGACTGCCGACCAACACCTCCTTCAAAAATTTCTCCTCGCCACCACCCCCGAGAGAGTGATGGAGCCGTTCCGGGAAGGGGCAGACAAGGTCAGGTTTCGCTGCCTTACCCCTCTCCTGATGGAGTATGAAGCCAGAAAAGAGGAGCTGCAACCGGAAACACAGAATGAAATCGAAGCTCTTGCAGAGAATGTCTGCAGCAGGCCGGATACCGATTTCACACACACGAGTGAATCGGGCCGTTTTCGATTTTACTACAGCCTCGAAGGCCCCCATGCGGTCCCCTCCCACGAGTATGTCGAGGAGGCAGCCTTTGCCGCAGACTCCTCCTGGAATCAACAGATCGGACGGCTCGGGTTTGCAGACCCGGTAACGGCTCCTCAACTCACCCCCTACGAGATCTACTTTAAGGATTTCTTGCCCTACGGAGTAACCTGCTCCCTCGGCCTGACCAGTTATATCATCCTGAACAACAGCTATGAGGAGGGGTTCCCGCCGAATGAACATCCACAGGGGAATCAGATCGGAGCCCTCTTCGTTTCGGTTGCCCATGAGTTGAAACATGCAAGCCAGTATGAAACCAACCCCAGTGCCTTTGGCGACTCCTGGTTTGACTGGATTGAAATGGATGCAGTCATGATGGAAGAGGAGGTATTCGACGATGTGAACGACTACTACCACTACATCAAATCGGACGGGCTTTCGGGGAGCACACCCAGCGGCAGTTCCATCTTCGGCAATCCGGAAGCCCCTACTCCGGGAGCCTACGAACATGCCACCTGGATGCTCTATTTTGCCGAAACGATCGGCATGGAGTTCTGGGTCAACGTCTGGGAGCGGATCGGGCGCAGCCAGTCCCTGCCATTTCTCGAGGCCATCCGGCGGGAGCTGACGAGTATTTCAGAAGATTTCGGGGAGCACCATATTCGGAACATTACCTGGCATCAGGCGTCCGGGCCCGGGTACGCAACGGATTCCTTCGGATTTGAGGAGAGAGACTCCTACCCGAACCCCGCCTTCTCCCAAGACGGTACGATTCAACTGGTCCCGGATACACTTGCAGTACGCCCCACACTGCAACCCCTTGCAGCCCGCTTCTACCGTGTTCAGCCTTCCAATGACCCCTCAGGCCAGGTCCGGATCCGCATCGATCAAACTCAACCCGAGACTGGAATCGGCCTGACCGCCTATTTCAGGGATGGAAGCAGCGACTTTGAATACCGTCCCGGAGACGGGACGCAGACGGAGCTCCTCACGGAGTGGCGCTGGAGAGAGCTCCGGGAGTTGGGTATCGCCATCGTGAACTACAGCAGCGAGAGCCCTTCAACATACCAGCTCCGGATAGAACAGGTCTCCCCCGAAGAGCTCACCCTCTCGCAAAACTATCCGAATCCGTTTTATCCGACAACCCGGATCCGATTCGGGGTCGAACGGCCGGGGCAAGTCCGGCTGGAGATTTACGATCTCATGGGAAGAAGGGTTCAGACACTGGAAAACAGTCACGTTGAAGCGGGATTTCATGAAGTCCGTTTCGACGGCCGGGGCCTTGCCAGCGGAGTCTATTTCTATCAAATCGTATCAGGCGGGGAGAGCCGGGCCCGTAAAATGTTGCTGGTACGGTAACAAGCCGGTCAGTGGCGGGCCAGCAGCTCTACCAGAAGGTGGTCGGCCAGGAGCATTCCCTGCTCTGTCAGCGAGACTGCTTCATCCTGCAGGAGAAGCCCCTCTTGCTCCTTCTCTGCCAGCCACGTCTGCTGCCGCTCAGAAAAGGAGTAGTTGTACCGTTCCATCAGCTCCTCCCGTCGGACACCCCACCGGGTCCGGAGAGAGAGCATGATCCGCTCCTCGGCAAGATGCTCCGGCGTAAGCTGCTCCTTTTCATTCCTGAGATCCTCAAACGGCTCAGAGAGGTATCTGCCCAGATCGGGCTCCACCTTCCATCGCTCTGCCGTTTGGCCGTCCCACTGAAAACTGTGCGCGGAGGGGCCCAGGCCGAGATAGTTGTGATGGCTCCAGTAACGGGTGTTGTGGAGAGCTTCAAAACCGGGCCGGCTATAGTTGCTGATCTCGTACCGCTCGATCCCGGCTGCGGAGAGCCTCTCTCCGAGAAGGTTGAAATGAGCTGCAACTGCCTCGTCATCTGCCGGACGGAGCCGTCCCAACTCCTCCTGCCTGCCCAACCGGGTACCCGGTTCGATGGTCAGTGAATAGGCGGAGATGTGGGGCGGATCAAACCGGAGAAGCCGGTCGATATCCCGGTCCAGATCCGTGAGGGACTGGCCGGGATTGCCATAGATAAGGTCTGCGGTGTAGGTGGGGAAACGGCTCTCACACAGAGCTTCCAATGCACGGTCGGCCTGCTCACTGTCGTGAGCCCGATGCATGAAACGGAGCAAGGAGGGGTTGAAGGACTGGACCCCCATGCTGGCCCGGTCAACCCCCGCCTCGCGCAGCCCGTCAAGATAGTTCAGGTCCACATCATCCGGGTTCATCTCCATGGTCACCTCCTGCAGCCGGAGCTGAAACACCTCCCGAAGTCTCTCCATGATTTTTTCTACCTCATCGACACGCAGCAGAGACGGGGTCCCTCCACCGAAATAGATCGTCTCGACCGGCTGATCCCTGTAAGGAGTCTCCCTGTAGAACTCAATTTCGTCACAGAGGCGTTCAACAAACTCCTCACGATGCCCCTTTCGGGTCACAAAATAGAAATCACAATAGGAACAGGCCTGTCTGCAAAACGGAATATGGATATAGATACCGGACATCTTGTCGGCCCTGAAAAGTGAAGGTTTCGGATCGGGTACAGATGGGAACCCGCGGAGCCAAACTTCGCATGGTTAACACAACACTACTCACGGGGAGTATAAAACGGGTTCTCGTCATAGCGGTCCAGCTGCTGATAAGCCCTTGCATAGGTCACATAGCGGTCCGAGTTGTCGACAATCGACCGGATCTCTTCATCCGTCAGCTCTCTGCTCTTCTTTGCCGGTGAACCCATATAGAGATACCCTGACTCCAGATCCTTGCCCGGCGGCACGAGGCTGCCGGCAGCGATCATTACATCGGAAGGGATTACCGCCCTGTCCAGGATCACCGACCCGATCCCGATCAGAACACGGTCATGAATCGTACAGCCGTGGATCATGGCGCTGTGACCGACCGTCACCTGACTCCCGATCCGGGTCGGACAGGTTCTGTTCGTCACATGGATACAGGTATGGTCCTGAATATTTGACCTCTCTCCGATCTCAATCCAGTGCACATCCCCCCGAAGCGTCGTATGAAACCAGACACTACTCTCGCTGCCAAGGGTTACATCGCCGATCAGGTCTGCACTGGGGGCAACAAAAACGGACTCGTCAAACTGCGGTGAACGGCCTAAAAATTCATAGATCATTGATATACGAACATCTCGACCAGAGATTTGAACTGCTCATAGCTCTGAGGAGTCTGCCGGATCATCTGTCCGTTGATAAAGAAGGTGGGTGTCGCCTGAACCATTCTGCGCTCTCCCTCCGCCTGCTGACGGTTCACAATCTGCACTACCTCCTCCGAGTGGAGATCCTCTTCAAACTGATCCTGGTCAAGGCCGAGTTCACCGGCATATTCGATGAATATGCTTTCGGCATTCCCGCGTGACCAGACCTCCTGGCCCTCAAAAATACGGTCGTGCATTTCGCGATATCGCCCCTGGACTCGGGCAGCTTCTGCCGCCTGCGCCGCCAGCTGGGCATACTGATGTCCCCGGAGCGGGAAGTGCCGGTATTCGATCGTCACCAGATCTCCGAAATCTGCCTTCAGCTGCTGCTGAAGGGGAATATACATTTTGCAAGCCGGGCATTGGTAATCGCTGTACTTCAAAATCGTAACCGGTGTGGGGTCCGACTGGGAAGCCTGAACCTCCTCACCACTGTTACTCCCGCCGAGCGAATAGATGAGTGCGCCGATAACGACGATGGCAAAAGCAATCCATAAGAAAAGTTGTAGGGTCTTTTTCATGTGCAGGTACTCTGAATTCTGTTCTGATTCCAGTGGATGTACCATCCGGCCGGTTCAAAAGCCGGATCGAATCCGCAGATTCCGGCCGGATCATCCACACCAATGATACGTTTGAACAAGGTAAAAAATTATCTCTCAAAATCCGGAGGCGATTCAAGAGCTCTCAAGGCGTCTGCCGGACTTACGTCGAATCTACTTCGCCCTCCTTGATCTTGACGTTTTTCAGGACACTATGAGTTTTCTTACAGGCACTACTTCGGCGTCAAACTGGCCTGACGTTTTCAACCCGTTCTCCCGCCTGCGCCGGTCGAAGCCCGGTGGCGGTCAAAGATGGAGCCGAGAATTTCAGCAGAGCGCTCCGCCTCTTCCAGTGTATTCCGATGGCTGAAAGAGAAACGGATGAGCCGTTGCGCCTCTTCGGAAGACTTGCCAATCGCCAGCATGGTGGCAGACGGGTTCTGCTCGTTTACCTGGCAGGCACTCCCGGTAGAGATCGCCAGGCCGCCCCGGTTACTTTCAAGCATCGCGTGCTGCCCTTCCATCATGGAGAGCGTCATCCCCATGATATAGGGGGATTGATGCTCCTCGCTCCCCTCAATCGTAACGAGGCCGCCAAACGACTCCCGGACAAGATCTCTCACCCGGTTCCACAGCTCCTGAACGTTTTTCCGATCCTCCTCGCGGCTGGCAAACCGTTCATTTGCAGCGACTGCAAAGGCGATAGCCGCCGGAACGTCCACGGTACCCGGCCGGAATCCACGCTCTTGTGTCGAACCGGGAATAAAGGGGCGCCAGCTCACCCGGTTATCAATCCATGCGGCTCCGATCCCTTTCGGGCCGTGTACCTTATGCCCGGAGAGGGAGACGCCGGAGAGCCCGCAGGCTTCCAGGTCGACCGGGATCTTGCCAAAGCCCTGGACCAGGTCACTGTGGAACAGAATCTCACGCGGTTTCAGTACCTTTCCCAGGCTCTTCAGGTCCTGAACCGTACCAATCTCCGAGTTCACATGCTGGATCGAGACCAGAATCGTATCCTCCCGCAACACCTTTTCCAGCGCCTCGGGCGTTACCAGCCCTTTTGGATCGGCCGGAGCCACAGATATCTCAAATCCTTCCCCTTTCAGCCAGTTCATCGTATTACGGACAGAACTGTGCTCCATCGTGGTTGTTACAATATGACGCCCCCGCTTCTCGTGCGCCAGTGCCAGCGACACGATCGCCAGAAAATTTGCTTCGCTGCCACTCCCTGTAAAAAGGAGACCCTTTGCCGGTACTCCAAGCAGCCTGGCCAGCAGGGATCGGGCACCAGAGAGTGCATTCTCCGCCTCCGACCCTCTGTCGTGCAGGCTGTTTGAATTTCCATAGTACTTGCGGGCCGCCTGGCTGTAAGCGTCCAGAGAGGTCTCACTCATCGGGGTTGTTGCTGCATTGTCAAAGTATATCATGGCGCCCTCTCTGAAGGATCTGGAAATTTCATATCTTGGTTGTGCCGGAATGGATCTCTCACTGCAGAAACAGGAAGGAATCCGGCAAAAGATAATCTGTAAGGAGGCATTGAAAAAACAGGCTCATTTTTTGCACGCGAAGCGATTTTGCAAAGCCTCCTGCAACCACAATATACTGAATCCTGACCGCCATTTCACCGGCAAGATCCCGGCCAGGAATCCATTCAACCAGACAGGTTCATGAACAGAGAAACCGGAGTTTCAGATTTACTGACAAGCGTACTGGAAGAGGCCTTTCGGGAGGATATCGGATTTGGCGATATCACCAGCCAGGCGATCTCGCAGGATCAGAATCTTACAGGGATATTCACGGCAAAACAGCCGGGAACCGTCGCCGGAATGGATGCAGTCGGGATCGGCTACCGCATCCTTGACCCATCTGTGAAGGTTACCCTCATCAAGCGAGACGGTGATCCGGTTGCCGCCGGGGACCCGATCGCAACGGTTGAAGGGCCGGCCGACGTGCTGCTTGCCGGCGAACGGGTTATCCTGAATCTCCTGCAGCATCTCTCCGGCATTGCAACAGCCGTCCGGGCTGCTGTCCGTTCCATGGAGGGGAGCCCGGCCCGGATCTGTGATACCCGGAAAACCATACCCGGCCTGCGAGGCCTTCAAAAATATGCCGTCCGTTGTGGCGGGGGATACAATCACCGGCTCCGTCTCGATCACGGGGCGATGATCAAGGACAATCACATCGTCGCGGCGGGCGGAATTCAACAGGCGGTAGAAGCGGTCCGGAACCAGTGCGGGTTGATGGTAAAGCTGGAAGTGGAATGTGAAACCGAAGAGGAAATCCGGGAAGCTGTCCGGGCCGGAGCGGATATCATTATGCTGGACAACAGAACCCCGGACGAAGTACGCACGCTTCGCAAGCTGATTCCGGACACGATTATCATTGAGGTTTCCGGTGGAATCACTCCGGAAACAGCCGCAACCTACAGGGATTGCGGGGCCGATTACATCTCGATAGGCTCATTGACCCATTCTGTTATTGCACTTGACATCAGCTTCAATCTGAAAGGGGGAAAAAAGCTGTTATAGAAGTGAAAGAAACTGTATTTTATAGCTGCATTGTTATAATGCAGGCCGATCTGCCCCTATCGGTTCAGACCGGCAAATCCGTTCATTAAACAGCACTGTTATGGAGTTGCTTGAGGTACTGGAACAGAATTCCGGTGTTCGGCTTCCCGAACGCTATCAATCCATGTCGGAAGAGGAGATGTCTCTCCGGGTAAAGGAGATCAAAACCTCTTTTGGGGAGAAGCTTTTCATACCGGGGCATCACTATCAGCGGGATGAAGTGATCCGGTTTGCGGATGCAAGGGGGGACTCACTCAGGCTTGCGCAGATCTGTACCGAGCGTCCCCAGGCGGAACGGATTGTTTTCTGCGGCGTTCATTTCATGGCGGAAACAGCCGATATGCTGACCGACGACCATCAGGTAGTCATCCTTCCGGACATGCGGGCCGGCTGCTCCATGGCAGACATGGCGGATATCGACCAGACGAACAGAAGCTGGGAGCTGCTGCAGGAGAGCTTTGGAGATACGATACTTCCCCTTACCTACGTCAACTCTACGGCAAACATCAAGGCATTTGTAGGGCATCACGGAGGAGCTACCGTCACCTCTTCCAACGCAAAGAAGATGCTCAAATGGGCCTTTACGAAGAAAGAGCGGATTCTGTTCCTGCCCGATCAACACCTCGGCAGAAATACAGCCTGGGACCTGGGAATTCCGCTGGAAGAGATGGCGGTCTGGGATCCGGTGGAGTACCGGTTGGACTATGAGGGAGATCTCAACAATGTGAAGGTCATTCTCTGGAAAGGGCACTGTTCGGTCCATGAAAAATTCAGGAAAGAGCATATTGATCATCTGAGAAGCCAGACTCCCGACATCCGGATTCTGGTACATCCGGAGTGTACCTATGATGTCGTTCAGGCGGCGGACTACTCCGGCTCCACGAGTTTCATCATCCGAACGATTGAAGAGGCCCCGGCCGGCAGCCAATGGGCAATCGGAACGGAGATGAACCTGGTAAACCGGCTCGCAAACGAGCACCCGGACAAAGAGATCTCCTCTGTGAACCCCTATCTCTGCGCCTGCATGACAATGAACCGGATCGATCTCCCCCACCTGTTGTGGTCGTTGGAAAAGCTCGAACAGGGCGAAGTTGTAAACCAGATCAAAGTCCCTGAAGAGGTTCGAACGGATGCCGTACTGGCGCTGAACCGCATGCTCGAACTCTCCTGACCAGACACCCGTGTCGTGTCAACCAGAGTCTATTCCCTTATTTTGAACAGGGTGAAGAAGGGACGGCCTATGAACAGTTACTACAGACAGAAGAGCGTACTCATTACCGGAGCAGCGAGCGGAATCGGAAAAAACCTGGCTGAAAAACTGTTCCAGCTGGGCAGCACTCTCTATCTGTGGGATATTCAGGAGGATCGGCTTCGGCAGATGAAAGAGAGCCAGTTTCATAACAGTGACAGGGTCCAGATCCAGAGGGTCGACCAGACGGACCCGGACGATCTGATCAACCGTTCCGGCAGGCATGTCCAATCGGGGGCGATACCCGACATCCTGATTCACTGCGCAGGGGTTGTCACAGGAAAGCTTTTTACGGATCACACAACCAGCGAGATCCGTACCTCCATTCAGGTAAACCTTGAATCGATGATGCTCATAACCGCACAATTCCTGCCCGGTATGATCCAAAGGGGGAGCGGTGCCATCGTTCCAGTCGCATCCGCATCGGGATATATCGGTAACCCGAAAATGAGCGTCTATGCCTCCACCAAATGGGGAGTGATCGGATGGGCCGAATCACTCCGGCTTGAGCTGGAGGAGACAGCACCCGGAATCCGTGTGACAACGATCATACCAGGGTATGTGGACACCGGGATGTTCCGGGGTGTCCGGCCGCCGCTCTTTGTCCCGCTGCTCAAAACATCTGACCTGAGCGATCAGATACTTCAAGGTGTGAAAGCCGGAAAACGTACGGTTCAAGCACCTTTCATGGTACGTATAACCCCCATCCTCCGGGCTCTTCTCCCTGCCCGGCTCTTTGACTGGCTTGCCGGCTCCCTCTTTGGAGTCTACCGCTCTATGGATACATTCCAGGGGAGGAGCCGGAACGGACCTGAAAACAGAGAGGGGAGTTGACACCATGGAGATCTCAGAACTGATACAGAAACAGCGCATCTTCTTCCAAAGCGGCAGAACGAGAGAGATCTCCTGGAGAAACGAGCAGCTGCAAACGCTCAAAACCATTCTCTCGGATCATCAGGATGATTTTGTTGATGCACTCCACGAAGATCTTCACAAACCTCCGTTTGAAACTCTCTCCGCTGAGATTCTGATGGTTCGCCAGGAGATCGACCTTCATCTGAAGAACCTGGACTCCTGGTGCAAACCGAAATCAGTTCGTGGGAACCTGTTCACGTTTCCTTCAGATAACGAAATCCGCAGAGCCCCTTTCGGGGTGAGCCTGATCATCGGCTCCTGGAACTACCCGGTCAATCTGATACTTCAGCCACTAGCCGGATCGATCAGCGGCGGAAACTGTACAATCCTCAAACCTTCGGAACTGGCGCCCGCAACCTCTTCGCTTCTCGCCGGGCTGCTCTCCAGATACTACCCGACAGAATATATCGCTGTGGCTGAAGGGGGCGCCGATACAGCCAAGCGTCTGTTATCCGAACGGTTTGACAAAATTTTCTTCACAGGAAGTTTCAGGATCGGACAGAAAGTGATGGAACAGGCAGCCAAACACTGTACGCCCGTCACCCTGGAACTGGGGGGCAAATGCCCCGCCATTGTACATCGGGATGCAGATCCGGAAGTAGCAGCAAGGCGTATTCTATGGGGAAAATGCCTGAATGCAGGCCAGACCTGTATCGCGCCCGACTATCTGCTGATCCATGAATCCCTGGCTGATTCGTTTGTCAGATATGCCAATGATGTCATACGAGATTTTTTTGGAGAGCGGCCGGTTGATTCACCCGATTTCGCCCGAATTGTAAACCACGAACATTTCAACAGGATTTGTTCGCTAATGGATGGAACGAAAATTCTGGCCGGCGGAGAAACGGACCCACGGCAAAACTACATTGCACCCACCCTGATGTCACCGCCAGACTGGGACCACCCGGTGATGAAAGAGGAGATTTTTGGGCCTCTGCTACCCATTCTAACCTATCAACAGATTGAAGAGGTACTTCCGAAGGTACAGCAAATGCCCTCGCCACTTACACTCTATCTCTTTTCAAATGACTCAGAGTGGCTGTCAGGGCTGCAAGATCAGCTCAGATATGGCTCATGCTGTATCAATGACGTTATGCTCAATTTCTCCAACCTTCATCTCCCCTTTGGCGGAACCGGCGAGAGCGGATTCGGAGTCTATCACGGCAAAGAGAGCTTCGAAGCCTTTACCCGCCCCTGTGGCATCATGACCCGGAAAAAGTGGCCGGCCATCACACTTCGATACCCGCCCTACCGGAAGAAACTGACACTGTTGAAGCGGCTTCTCTTGCGATAAACCGGTGCTACATGTTTTCTCATGAAAGAATCCCTAAGCCGGAATTCGAAATGCTTCGGATGCTGCCTGTTGCAGAGGAGCCTCAAGTTGTTGTGCGGTGACCGGTTTGACCAGGTAATCTACGAAGCCGACTTTTCTTGCCCGTTCGTAGTTGAATTTATCAGAATTACCGGAGAGAAAAATAACCGGAACCGACGAATGTTTTCGTAACCTCTTGATTGTCTCAACTCCATCCATCTCCCCTTTCAGTGAAATATCTACAACCAGGATATCCGGATCCAGTTCATCAATCATTTTCAAAGCGTCTTCACCGGTCGTTGCATTTCCGGCGACCTCGTACCCAAGCCTCTCAATCAGCCTCTCTTCAACCAAAGCGAGCAGCTTGTCGTCCTCAACGATCAATACCTTCTTTTTGAAATTTTCCATGTTCTTCCTCCAACTTGTTATTCCCTCGCAACCCGGTCTGCATAACTTGCAAATAATATATTAAAATTTTCTAATATTAAAAAATTTTAATGTTGTAAAATGTACAGCAATACCCCATGACCCAGTTGCCCGTTATCTTTTATATCGGCAGGATTCAAAATTTCTTAAGTTGAATTACAGATAAATTGTTCCGTACTTCATTCAGATTGAACACAGGCTTACCAACTACCGGTTTCACCTGGATGGATGAAACGGGGACGGATACAAGCTCTTCAATTTGAAGAAAAACAGAGAATAACGACTATGACAACACCTCCTGATGGGAATCCTGACAGCAACCGCTACTCACCGGATCAGTTCCACTATGAGATGATCCGGAGTGAACTGGAAGAGGTTGTAGGGCAGGATCATATCTCCACCAGAGACGCCGACAAGAAGATCTATTCCTGCGACTGGTCCTGGATGCCGCAAATGTGGCTGGACCGCGGCCAGCCGCTCCGAACACCGGATTTTATCGTTCACCCCGGAACACCGGAAGAGATCTCGGCCATCCTGAAAATTGCCAACACCTACAAAATACCGGCCATCCCGTGGGGTGGCGGTTCCGGAACGCAGGGCGGAACCCTTCCGATCCTGGGTGGAATCATGATCGATGTAAAACGGATGAACCGGCTGATCGAAATCGACGAACAGTCCATGACGGTAACCGCTGAAGCCGGCATTAACGGCTCGGAGCTGGAGATGCGCCTGAACGAGAAAGGGTTGACACTCCCTCACTACCCCGCATCCGCCAACTGTGCGACACTGGGTGGATATCTGGCTCCCAGGGGTACCGGAACAATCAGTACCAAATATGGCAAGTCGGAGGACCTTGTACTCAGCATGGAAGTTGTCTTGCCCGACGGATCGATCATCGAGACGCCCCCTGTTCCCGACCACGCTTCCGGACCGGACTTTATGGGACTTTTTCTCGGATCCGAGGGGGTATTCGGAGTGATCAGCAAAGCGACCATGCAGATCGACTACCTGCCTGAAACGAGACTGTTTCGGGCCATCCTCTTTGACGATCTCACCAAAGCGATTGAAGCGGGACGGCGGCTGATGGTGCGACGGCTTGCCCCAACCGTTATCCGCCTCTACGACCCGAGCTCCACTGCATCCAGAGTCAAAGAGATTCTCGGTTATGAACTGGAAGGGGCATATATGGTGGTCGGTTTTGACGGAGATGCCGATATCGCAGCCCTCCAGGAGAAGAAAGCAATGGAAATTTTCGACGAGCTGGACGGGAAAGATCTCGGCAGGGAACCGGGTGAAAAGTGGTGGAACCACCGTTACGATTTTTATTACCCTCCGAGAAACCTGAAACTGCCATGGATGTACGGCACAGCTGATACTGTTACCACATTCAAACATATCGAAACGGTCTACTACGCACAGAAGCGAGCTGTTGAGGAGACCTATGCAGACTGGAACGTACGCTACATCGGCCACTTTTCACACTGGTTCCACTGGGGGGCTGCCATGTATACCCGGTTTATTATTGAGAATCCGCCAGAGGATGCCAGGGAGGCCCTCCGGCTGCATAACCGGGTCTGGAACAGTGCGGTTACCGCTTCCCTGGAAAACGGGGGGACGATTAACGAACATCATGGGGTCGGCCTGAAACTTGGCCGCTATATGCGCCGGCAATACAAAGAGGCGTTCCCGCTGCTGGAGAAGATCAAACACACGATCGATCCCAACGGTATTATGAACCCCGGCAAGGTAGGATTTTAATAATCAGAACACCGCAACCTATGTCTTCAAACTCCATTCTTGATACAACAGAAAACTGCAGGCACTGCCTGATGTGCAGACACCTCTGCCCTGTTGGAAATATAACCCACAACGAAACACTGACGCCGCACGGATGGGGCCAGCTGATTGCCATGGAGCGAAGAGGCCTGCTTGAATGGGATAGCGGCACCATCGATGCACTGTACCAATGTGCAGATTGCGGCAATTGCGAGTCACACTGTGTGACCGACCAGCCCTTGCCGGATGCCATCGCTGAAGCGCGAACCCGGCTGGCTTCTGCAGGGACAGCTCCCGAATCTGTGCTGGCTGTTGCCCGAAAGCTGGACTCTTCATCCAGCCTCTACAACGGAGATTCGGTACAGCTACCGACCAGCTCCGGAGAGTATGCACTGTTTGCCGGAGATGAAGCAGATCACTTTTCGCCGGGCAGCCTGGAAGCGGCTGTCAAACTGCTGAATGGAGCCGGGATTGAACCGATCCTCATCGGGAGAGGAAGAAACGACGGCCTGATCCCGAGTGGCCTGGGACTCCGCCCACAGGCAAAAAAATTGGCAGACGCAACCGTAAAAGATCTCTCGGCCACCGGCGCCCGCCACCTGTTAACCCTCTCTGCAGGTTCCTGGTTTTCGTTCAGCCGGATCTACCCGGAGCGGCTCGAAACTCCACTCGGAAACGGGGTCACCGTGACCGAAGTACTGGCCCTCCTGCACGAGAAGTGCGAAGCCGGTGAACTTGCCCTGAAGAAATCGAAGCTTGATAAACCATTCGCCTATATCGATCCGGTTCATTCCGTCCGAGCCGAAAACCGGTTTGGCACCGCCAGATCCGTGATCGACCGGGCTTTTGAGGGGAACCGTGTGGAGCTGTTCTGGAGAAAGGAGCGGTCGGGGGCAAACGGCCACACCGGGCTTCAGTTTACCCATCCGGAACTTGCTTCCAAACTGACCCGGGCCAGGCTGCAAGATGCAAAAGAGGCCGGAGCGGAGATTCTCTTCTGCGACGACCCTGGAACCGTTGGACATCTGAAAGCGGAAGCTTCCGGGTTTGGACTGGACGTCCGCTGCCTCTATCAGGCACTCGCCGGCCAGCTGTAAGAGACAACTTCCAATACAATTTCAATCAAACATCCTGAAACAAACCACGAGGTAAACCCATGACATACGAGAATGAACGAGGAGCCAGTGAGAAAGATCTGGAACCGATCACGACCGGTGACGAAGAGTTCAGAAAGAAATTTCTCTCCTGGCAGATGGCGCATCTGACTGTAACCGATATCAAGGAGTATCTGAAAGAGAAAGATACGGTACTGGTCCCGATAGCAAGTACGGAGCAGCACGGGCCGCACCTTCCGCTCTGGACAGATACCGTAACCGCACTGGAGATCTCTCACCGGGTTGCCCACAAAATCGGGGTACTCTACTCTCCCGCCATCTGGACCGGGTACTCCCCCCAGCACATGCACGAGCCGGGACAGGGTCGCGGAACCATCACCGTTCGAAGCAGCACCCTCCTGAACCTGATATATGATGTGGCAAAGAGCCTCATTCACCACGGGTTCAACCGCATCATTTTCATCAATGGGCACGGCTCCAACATCAAGGTGGTTGACCCTATTCTTCGCAAACTCCGATACGAGACCGGGGCGCTGATCAGCTTTGTAAAACCCTACATGGAGAACTACACCGGGCTGATGAAAGGGCTGCTGGACAATCCGCCGGAAGAGACGCCGGGCTGGCACGCATCGGAGCTGGAGACCTCCCAGGATCTTGCCTGGAACGAAAAATATGTCCGTATGGACCGGGCGGAGTTTACAAAAGCACACATTCCGGAGTTTCTGCCGAAATCTTTCGCCAAAAAAGACGGGATGCCTGATGTCGAATTCGACGGATACAAATATTTCAACTTTCCGATGGACCACCACGAATTCATTGAGAGTGGTGTGATCGGAAACCCGACCCGCGCGACCAAAGAGAAGGGAGAAGAGGCGTTCCGCCGATACTCCGACCACGTTGCCAGAGGGATCCTGGAACTGATGAAGCAGCCGGTTGAGGTAAAGAACCGGGAGTTCGTCGACCGTGCGTTCTAAACCGGCAGGCAGCAGAACACCGGCAGGGCTGGCGCAGGAAAATTGACACGGCCGGGCCGGCTCCGGTTATACTCCGAAGCCAGAAAACACGTTTTTCCAATCAGGGAAGCGCTTTTTTAACCGGTTTCCCTGCACTGACACGACAATACACGGCCGTCATGCACTCCGCATCGTACAGGCTTGAGAAAAGCCGCGACGAACAGAGCAGCATACAGAGTCGGCCCTAACCATAAAAAGAAAAGGTGAACCCCTTGCACTTATCAATGCACAACTGGATGCGGTCGGAACCGATCGAGGTTACCGTCCGGAGACTGGCCAAATATGGATACAAAAGTATAGAAATCAGTGGCGAACCGGAACAGTACAACACCACAGAGATACGAAAAACCCTGAAAGAACACGGGATTCGCTGCTGGGGTTCTGTAACTCTGATGCTGGGCGATCGCAACCTCCTTCACAAGGAGGAGAAACATCGTGAAACATCGGTTCAGTATGTAAAGGACTGTATCACGATGGTCAAGGAGCTGGACGGCTCCGAAATCTCGGTAGTACCGAGCACCGTAGGAAAAATAGAACCGAGCGCAACACCGGAAGAGGAGTGGCAGTGGGCCGTGGAGAGCATGAAACAGATCTACGACCATTCGCAAAAGGAGGGAATCCGGATCGGAATCGAACCGTTGAACCGCTTTGAGACCTACTTTATCAACCGGGGAGCGCAAGCCCTGGCGCTGGCCGAAGAGACCGGCCCCGACTGCGGTGTCTGTCTCGACACCTTCCATATGAACATCGAAGAGGCTGACCCCTTCCAGGCGATTCTGGAAGTCGGAGACAAACTCGTGGATTTTCATGTCTGCGACTCTAACCGGATGGCGTGTGGAATGGGCCAGATCGACTGGCTCAAGATGATGGGAACCCTTCGAACTGTACACTATGACGGTGCGGTCACCATCGAGTTTGTGTCGCCGGTCGACCGGACTCCTGCCAACCTCTGGCCCGATGCGATCGAGACCAACCCTGTCGACATCACGCCGGAACAGAAGAAATTTATCGAAGATCACGGAAGCAGCCTTCTCAGTGAATCCTACTACAACAGAATGGTCAAGCAGTGTTCAGAAGTTCTGCTCCCGCTGATCCAATAACCCGGCAACCTCAATCTGTTAACCGTCAGATCCATGTCTACCAATGTTCTTGTGATCGGAACCCTCGACACAAAAGGCCCTGAGTTCGCCTACCTCCGGGACCGGCTTAACAGGCTCGGCGTCGGGACCACCGTTATCGATGCAGGTATCCTCGGTGAACCGCTCCGGATCACTCCGGACATCAGCCATGCCGACGTGGCCCTGGCCGGCGGGACGACTATCGAGGCCCTGCAGCAGGCCGGCAGTCGGGGAAAAGCTGTAGAGGGGATGAGGGATGCGCTTATCACGCTTACGCGAAAGCTATACAGTGAAGGGAAAGTAGACGGCATCATCAGCATGGGGGGAGCAGAGGGGGCTGTAATGGGCGCCGCTGCCATGATGCAGCTTCCGGTTGGCATACCGAAGATCCTGATCTCGCCCATCGCCTCCGGGAAGCACTACTTCGACCCATTGGTAGGAACCAGTGATATTATGGTGATCCATTCGGTCGTCGACATCCTGGGGCTCAACCCGATCGCATGCACGGTGTTTGACAATGCTGCCGCTGCGATGAAGGGGCTGACGGAACACGGGAGCCTCTTGCCGGAACCGGCAGAAGGGGAAAAGTATGTTGCCGTAACCATGCTGGGAAATACAACCAGCGCCGTTATGGCGCTTAAAGAGCGGCTTGCCACGGATGGATATGAAGCGGTTATCTTCCACTCCAACGGGGTCGGCGGGCCGGCTATGGAGGAGCTTGCCGAACTGGATCAGTTCGTCGGAGTGATCGACTATACCACCAACGAAGTGAACGATCCGCTTGTCGGCGGAATTCACGACGGCGGCCCGGACCGGCTGCGCCGAATCGGCAAACTGGGAATCCCCCAGGTGATCGTCCCCGGATGTATAGATTTCAGTGTCTTCCACACCGGAGCTGTCCCGCCAGAGCTGCAGGGGCGCCCCGTCTACGACCACAACCCGGAGTACACCCTCGTCCGTACATCCCGGGAAGAGATGATTCAGCTCGGGGAGATCTTTGCCGAGAGGTTATCCGGCTCTACGGGGCCGGTCGATATTGCCGTTCCGACCGCGGGGCTCTCCATACCCAACCATCCGGAAGGGGTCTTCTGGGACCCCGATTCTGACAAAGCATTTCTCGACAGCCTGAGAGGGGCCCTGGAGAAAGTCCGGCCCGATATCGGGATTGAAACGTATGACTTCCATATCAATGATCCGGAGTTTGGCCGGTTGATTGCCGAGCGGTTTCTCAGGCTGATGAAAAACGGCAGCTAGGAGTCTGTTGCAAGGCGAAGCCTCAATCTTTTACCGGCTGGCTTCTTTAAAAAACAGATGAGCAGCAACACTATACATCGGTTTTTTCCTCTGCCAGCCTGTCTCTCTTCAAGGTCCGGATCGCAGTCACTGCAATGGCAATCAAACACGTGAAAAAGAGCAACCCTTTAAAGAGAAACTCCTCCAGGCCCGAGTACCGGGCGAGCAGCGGGGCAAACTGAACCAACAGGACACTTCCAGACATCAGCATCAGGGCATGGCCCAGCCTGTAGGGAACAGGAAATTCCCTGGTGCTAAAATACCAGAGACTGAGAGCCATCACCCCATAACTCCCGACCGTAGTCCAGGCAGCTCCCATCATCCCCATCAGTGGAACCAAAAGAGAATTGCCGGCAAGCGTCAGAAGTGCTCCCGCCAACATGATTTTTGGCAGTACCCTGGTCTTCTCACTGATAAAGATCCCCGCTGAAAAGTTCATATACCAGCCGTGAAACCAGTACGCGAGCAGCAGGAAGGGGACAATCTCCAGGCCGGCCCAGTAGGAGCTGTTGATCAGTGTTGCATCCAGCAGTGGTATCCGGATCGCGACGATCTCCTCAGCAAAGAGACCTACCAAAAGAAACAGGCCTGCTGCTGCCAGGTTGAAATAGGTGAAGGTACGGGCAAAAATACCGGGAGCATCCGGATTCTCGGAGTGCCGCATAAAGAAGGGCTGCCATGCCATTCGAAACATCTGGATGAGGAGCAGCATAAAGACAGCAACCTTATAACAGGCGTTGTAGATTCCTACGATATCCTCCGGCGAATAGTCGTTTCCATACAGAGAGTGCACCCTGGAGGGGTCCATGCCATTCAGAAAAAACCGGTCCACAGTTTCATTGATTGCATAGCCAAATCCGGCAGGCACAAACGGCCAGCCGAACAGAAATGCTTTCTTCATCCAGTAACGGTTCCAGTTCCCTCTCAACAGCGGAAGAGTCACGATCCAGATCAGGAGCGTAACAACTGCAGACGCAATCAGATTACTGATAAAGACCGCCTCGATTCCGAAACCGAGCCCGAGAATCAGCCAGAAATTCAGAAACAGGTTAACCGTCACATGCCCGACCCGAAGAAGTGCAAAAAGGATCGGGCGCCGGATGAGCCGCAGCTCTGCAAATGGAACAATAGAGAGGGTATCAAACCAGAGAATTCCCAGCATCATCAGGTAGATACCGGCGGTCTGTTCATCCAGGCTCAGATACGGCACTACCAGCGGTTCGGCCAGCCAGAGCAGTGCCGTCAGCAGTGTTGCAAAACCCAAAAGAGACGCCTGCAGGGTTTTGAATATATGAGGAGCCTCTTTCCGGTCTTTGGCATACCGGAGATAGGCAGACTCCATCCCCATTGTAAAAATCACATTCAGAAAGGCGATCGCTGCATAGACCAGACCGACAATTCCGTATCGGGCTGTATCAAAAACACCGGTATGGAACGGAACCAACAGGTAATTTACGAACCTGGCAATCACACTGCTGATACCATAGATCAGGGTATCGGAGAAGAGCTCCCGGAGTATCTTCAATGGGTCAGGATTGGGTTCCGGTCAAAAGCAGGGCGTGTACACCCAGGATATAGCTGTTGACACCGAATCCGGTGATGATTCCGTTCACTACACGTCCGGTAACCGACCGCTCCCGAAACTCCTCCCGGGCATGTATATTGGAGATGTGAACTTCCACTTTCGGCAGCAGGCAGGTCTCCAGTGCATCCCGGATGGCGACAGAAGTGTGTGTAAACCCGCCCCAGTTACCGATAATCCCGCCAAACCCGTTCTCTTCCGCCTGCTGGATCTGATCGATCAGGTCCCCTTCATGGTTGCTCTGAACCCAATGGAAAGAGTGCTCTGTAAAGGCGGCCTCCACCTGGTTTCGGATCTCGTCCAGAGAAGCCGTTCCGTACGCGTTTCGGTCTCGTTTGCCAAGCTGATTCAGGTTGGGGCCGTTCAGAATTAAAATGTTCATACTCACGTATTATTCAGGTTGGTGTGGAAAGGTCGCTAAATTGGCGGCCAATAAAAACACTGCTGCAGCCAGGAGTCTGTCGGACTTACATCGAATCTGCTGCGGCGGCGACAAACATGCTTGACACAACGCTGGTCAGGCCAATTCTTTTGACATGATCTTTGACAACTCCTCCATGCGCTCCCGGGAGACGTCAATGGAGTGTCCGAGTGCCATCGACTGGGAATGAGTATAGAGGGGCACCAGATGCAGGTGGGCATGCGGTACCTCAAGGCCCTGAACGATCACCCCGGTCCGAATCGGTTTCAGCGTCTTGTCAATTGTCTTTGCAATTCGCCTGGAAAAGGAGATCAGGCCGTGCAACTGCAGGTCAGACAGGTCAAAGAAATAATCTGTCTCGCGTTTCGGAACCACCAGGGTATGCCCTTCCGCAATCGGGTGGATATCCAGGAATGCATAAAACTCCTCATTTTCGGCAACTTTCCAGGATGGTATTTCACCTCTGATAATTTTTGTAAAAACTGTTGACATGGTTCTGGAAATTTAAATACAATTTTGTAAGATATAGACGAAGCAGCTGACATGGGATGTTACACGAAATTTGGTTTGATTTCAAAAGCCGGATTCAATGAGTTGTCTGACAAAAACCGGAGCAACTCGCTGCAGCTGTTTTTTTTAGGGAATTTTGTTTGATTTTGAAGGGCCGGTAGCCGTATCTTGGGCTTCTATTCATGAAGGCTGAATCGGTAGCTCAGTTGGCAGAGCAACGGCCTTTTAAGCCGTGGGTCGTGGGTTCGAATCCCACCCGATTCACGCAGTTTATTCACCTTTATTTTTTGAATCTCTCTTGATTAACCTCTATCGATTGACCTCGGTAGGGGTTATTTTTTTGTCTTTTCTTATGGAAATGGTGTGCCGGAGAAGTCAGTTCCAACTATTTTCTCAAATTTGTATATTCAACTCAACCTGAATACCACTCTTGTCAAGACGGTACTGAAATGGATCTACAGATCTTCAACCCCTTACGATGGAAAAAGTCGTTTCTCATCACCATACTGGTTGCTTTTATTACGGTCTGGTTCCTGTTCCTTGATACATACAGCCTGTATACCCGGTACCAGTTGAACAGCCAGAAAGAAGAACTGAAAGCACGAACGGAACAATTGCGGCTGGAGACCGAAGCTCTTGAGCAGAAGATCGAAGATCTTTCGAACAACCCGGACTTGTTGGAAAAAATTGCCCGGGAGGAGTATGGGATGAGGAAACCAGGTGAGACGGTGTACCGGGTTCAGGAGTAGCCGGGACGCACCCCGCCCGGCCCGGCTGTAACGGCGGGGCGCTGCCTCTGCCTGACCGATATCACTTCCTGGCATTCGATGTTGCCGGCTGTCTTCGGACCGTCACTCCCCCTGACTAATCACTTTACATGATACTCTATGTATGCAATCGGTATAGATTTGGGCGGCACCAATATCAAAGCTGCCCTGGTTGAAAAAGAGAAAGGAATTGTCGAGAAAATCTCGATCCCGACGGAGGCAGACCGTGGAAAGAGCCATGTCTTTGACCGGATCGGCCAGGCAGTCGGTCAACTGCTTGAGATGGGGCAGGTTTCCCCTGTCGGAATCGGAATGGGAACTCCCGGTGTCGTCTCGCTTGACCAGCGGACCGTCAGCAACCCTCCCAACCTGAAAGGATGGGAAATAGAGAATGTAGCCGACGAAATTGAATCCCGGACAGGACTCTCCTGCATCATCGAAAATGATGCGAATCTCGCTGCACTCGGATCGTCCCGATATGGCATCGGCAAGGATTTCGACAGCCTCATCATGCTGACGCTCGGAACCGGTGTCGGAGGCGGCATCATCTTCAACAGAGGCCTGTTCCGGGGTACAACCGGCTCGGCAGCCGAACTCGGCCATGTGACCATCGACTACAACGGCCCGATGTCAAACAGCAATACCCGGGGCGGGATTGAAGCCTATCTGGGTCAGCGGTTTTTAAGCCGGTTTGCGGTGGAGAGAATACGAAAACAGCCGGATAATCCGTTGTTCAAACAGTTTGAGGGGCAGTTCGACTCGCTGGAACCTCTGCATCTTCATGAAGCAGCCGAGCGGGGGAATGAACTGGCCATCGACATCCTCCGGTCGACCGGTGAGAAGCTCGGATATGCAATCGTGAATTACATTCACGTACTCGATATCCGAAAAGTTGTCATTTCGGGAGGTGTCGCCAAAGCGGGTGACTGGATTCTTGAACCGGCACGAAAATCTGCTCTGAGTTATCTGATGCCCCCGTACCATGACGGATTTGAAATCGTGTATGAGCCTCTTGGAAACGAAGCAGCTCTCTATGGAGCCTCCAGCCTTGCTTTCGAAATGTTGTAATCAACTTTCTGATGCGATGTAACCATCCTGTATATATACTGCAATATGCCTTGATCATACTCATGCTTGCGGCAGGATTACTGGTTCAGGACGCGTCCGCCCAGGAGACCGCACCTCCCGACACCATTCAGACCTCATCACCCGCCGATACACTCCAGTCTCCTCCCGGTGACTCCGGCCCTCCCTCCGACCTTACACAACAACCCGGATCTTCCCAGGCGGACCGCCAGGCCACGGAAGGGGTTGTAAATTTCCAGGCAAGGGATTCTCTCGTCTTTCAGTTTCAGGGAGACCGTGAGGGGGCACTTGTCGGAAATGCAAACGTCAGCCAGAACGAGAATCAGATAACTGCAGGAAGGATTTCACTCTTCCTCGATATCCGGGAAGTTCATGCAGAGACAGACACGCCGGAGGACAGCCTCTCCCACCCGACCCTTCAGCGAGGTGAGGAACAGATCCGGAGCTCGCGAATTCTCTTCAATTACGAAACCGAAAAGGGGAAATTTAACGCCGCCCGGATCCAGATCCAGGATGGCCACCTGCTCGGCAACCAGGTAAAAAACGTCTCCCGAAGTGAAGTATTTGTGGAGCAGGGACGTTACTCCACCTGCCCGCCCACGCACATGTACTACTACCTTCAGTTTGACCGGGGGAAAGTTGTGGATGAGGAGGAGTTCTTCTTTACCAACGCCAGACTCTTCATCCTTGGAATCCCCTACCCGATAATCTTTCCGTTCGGATATATACCTGCCGGCATGGGCATTGAAGAGCGCGAATCGGGACTGCTGGAGCCGACCTATGCCTATCAGAACGTAGACAGACGAGGCATCGGCTTGCAGAACATCGGCTGGTTTCAATACATCAACGACCACCTGACTGCCCAGACCTCCTTTGACATCTATACGTCCGGGTCGTTCTTCAATGAATCCCGGCTGCAGTACAGGGTAACAGACGGATACAACGGAGCGATTACCTTTGGCTACTCCAAAGAGCGCGGACTGGAACCGACCGACCTCGACTACACCGAGACCGTAAACAAACGGATCTCGATCCGCCATACCCAGGACTTCTCCCCATTTGCCAACATCAGTGCGGATATCAACCTGAATACATCAGACTACTATCAGCGAAACTCTTACGATATCGATGAACGGGCGCAGACCAGCAGTTCATCCAGCGTCTCCTACCGGTACCGGCATCCGGACAACCTCTTTAATTTCAATGTATCCACGAGGCTGAACCAACAGTTTTCAACCAATACAACCCGTCTGAGCGGACCGGAATCCAGCTTCAGCCTCCGTCAGTTTACCCCGTTTGAGAACAGCTCATCCGGTGCACAGGAACCAAGCTGGTATGAAACCATTTCGATCAGCTACAACAACAACTTCAAATCGGATTTTGAATTCAGGCCAGTGGATCAGCAGGATGCAGAGATTAACTGGCTGGAAGCACTGCTGGATCCGGGCAAATACCGGGAGGCGACCGATGACGACCGGCACCTGAGAACCGGGTTCAGGCAGCAGGCGCAACTCTCCATAAACCGCCTGATACCCAGCCAGTTCCTGAATGTTACAGCCAATACCAGTATGACAGAGTATTGGTATCCGAGTACTATCCGAAAAGAGTTCAACCCGGAAGAGAACCGGGTAGAGACGGTCAAAGAGCCGGGATTTGCAGCGGCCCGTGATTTTCAGACCGGAATCAATTTCTCCACCACTCTCTACGGACTTTCACAAGCACGAATCGGCGCACTGGAGGGATTCCGTCATACGCTCCGCCCTTCGATCGGCTTCTCCTACCGCCCGGATTTCAGCGAAGCGATGTGGGGATTCTACCGGGAGGTACAGACAGACACCACCGGCCGGACCCGGCGATATTCGATTTTCGAGAACGGCGTCTATGGAGGGCCCGGTATGGGGGAGCAGCAGAACCTCAATTTTACACTCGGAAACGTCCTGGAGACAAAACAGGTCCGCCGGGATTCAACAGGTGAAGTGAACAGCCGGAACCTCCGGATCATCGATAGCTTCAACATCACCTCCTCCTACAACCTGGCCGCAGACAGCCTCAATTTCAGCCAGATCAACATGAGCCTCTCTTCAAGAGTGATCGAAAATGTCTCGATCCAGCTCTCCGCCAATTATGACCTCTATGCCCGGGATGAAAACGGAGTCCGGATCCATCGCTATATCTGGCAGGAGAGCGGAAAGTTCCTGCAGCCGTTGCGCTACTCTGCGAATATCAGCACTCAGTTCCGGTTCGGACCAAGCGGATTCCAGCAGGCCCAGACACCGTTGTACCAACCGTACGATCCGCTGGACCAGGCATTTTTCAGCCCGGTTGACCAGAGATTTAACCTGCAGCCGGTCGAGCCGCCAAGCTCCGGAATCTCCTTCGGGCTCAACTTCACCTACTCCTGGCAGCACAGGCCCGGCCAGTCTGCCCAGGAACGGGCGATCCTGAACGTCAGCAACATACAATTCAACCTGACTCCGAAATGGTCCTTCTCCACAAGGCTGGGCTATGATTTTATCGATAAGGAGCTGACACCTTCACAGTTTAATCTGAACAGGGATCTGGAGTGCTGGACCCTCAGTTTTCAGTTCAATCCCTTCGGCGATTTCCAGTACTACTTCTTCCGCCTGCGGATCGACAGCGGCCAGATTCAGAGCCTCTTCCAGAAACTTCCGCTGCTAAACAACCTGGAGAGAAGCTCCTCGCCAACCGGACGGTCCCCCCGATTCTGAGACAGGGAATAGAGAACAGGTGAGAGAAAAGAGGGTGTTGAGGCCAGAAGTGGACAAGCATTCAGTATTCTATACTCGATCCTTTCCCCTGAACCGCTTTTCCAGATACTTCACGATATATTTTCCGAAAACATCAAACTCCAGGTTGACAGCATCTCCCGCCTTCCTGCTCTCAAGATTGGTATTCTCCCAGGTATAGGGTATGATCGCTACGGTAAAGCGGCTGTCGGATTCGTCTGCTACTGTGAGGCTGATCCCGTCCACCGTAATACTTCCGCGGCCGACGATATAGCTGTCAAACCGTTCGGGACAGGAGATCGTCAAAAGCCGGTCGCTGCCGTCCATCTTCATCGATTCTATCACACCCGTTGTATCCACATGGCCCTGCACGATATGGCCGTCAATCGCCTTCTCCAGGGTGAGGGCACGCTCCAGGTTGACAGGATCTCCGGCATTGAGGCTGCCGAGTGTACTCTTGCGTAACGTCTCCTCAACACACTGAACCAGAAAATCGGAATTGCTCTTATCCACAACAGTCAGGCAGACTCCGTTCACCGAAATGCTCTCGTCCACCCTGGTTTGGCCGGCAAAAGATGCTTTGATATGAACCTCTTGCCCTCCCCGTACCGGCTGGATTTTCTTCACCTCACCAACCTCTGATATGATTCCGGTAAACATAGCTACTCCGATTGATTGTTTGGAGGCTTTGAATCCGCCGGCTGGCGGATTCAAAGCCTCCTTCTATTCTGGAATTTGAAATCCGCATGCTGCGGCAACCTGAAAAGTCATATATATATAACGTACTGCTACAGCCAGGCGCTCAGCAACATATCTTCTCCTGCCCGGGTCCATTCGACCGCGGAAGGTTTCAAAATCTCCTCCATTCGGTCGATCCCGAGACCGACAACAGACCGGGTTCCGCCACCCAGGAGCTTCGGGGCAATAAACAGCTCCAGTTTATCGACAACTCCGGCCCGAAGCATTGCTGTGGAGAGAGACTGCCCTCCTTCCGTCAACACAGAGGTTATACCTTCTCTGCCGAGGGCATGGATCGCCTCCTTCAAGTCTGTATGCCCTTCAAATTCCGGGACCGAGAGTACCTTCCCTCGAAAATAGTTCTGCTGCATCATTTTCAGCATCGGATCCAGATCCTTCTCCGCTTTCTCACGGTTGTGAGTAATAACGATCGTCTTCTCCTCGTATTGATCGGAGAAGAGGAGGAGATCTTCTGGCAGAGAATAGGGGCCGTCAATCACAATCCGAAGGGGTTGCCGTCCTTCCACATGACGAACCGTCAGTGCCGGATTATCCAGGCTGGCCGTGTTTCTTCCAATCATTACAGCATCATACCGGCTTCGCCACTGATGTACCAGCGTCCTGGCATCGATTCCCGTAATCCATCTTGAACCGCCGTCCGGTGCTGCAATATAACCATCAGCCGTCTGGGCAATTTTAAGGGTAACGAACGGCCGGCCGGTCTCCTGAAAGTGAAAAAAAAACTCGTTGAGCCGGCGAGCCTCACTGTCGAGCAGCCCGGTATCCACCCGGATTCCCTTGTTTCGCAGCCACTCGATTCCCTGTCCGTTAACATCGGGGTTGGGATCCACACTCGCAACAACGACCCGTTTCAGAGGAAGGTCTCCGAGCATCCGGCAGCAGGGCGGGGTTTTCCCATGGTGTGCACAAGGCTCCAGAGTTACATAGAGAGTGGCACCGGCAAGCAGTGATGGATCCTGAACCGACTCGACAGCGTTGACTTCCGCATGTGGTTTCCCAAATCGCTCATGGAACCCCTCTCCGATCACATCTCCCGATTCAGATACAATGACACAGCCGACCATCGGATTGGGCGACGTATACCCCTCACCCTTTCCTGCAAGGCTTAACGCCCGCTGCATCCAAATTCTGTCATCCTCTGTAAACTGAGAACTCAACGCCCCAGGAGTATGCTCCGGTTATCACGAATCGTCGCCTCTTCTTTCAGCCTCTCCAGCCAGGTCGACGTATACATTCCAAATTTCTCTTGCTCGAGCTCCTCACGAATCTGCCGGCGCTCTTCTGAACTCATAGTAGCGGGATCAGCCAGGTCGAGATTTTCAACCCGAAGAACAAAGACAGCCTGATCACCTTCCAGGATTCCGGACTCACTGCCCTCTTCAAGAGTGAACATGGAACCGATGATCTCCGGTTCCCGGCCAGCGTTCGCCAGCGTATTGCTGCCCATCCGTACACTGGTTGCACTCTGAACCTCCCTGCCGGCAGCTTCCGCCAGTGCCCCCAGCCCCTGGTTGTCGGACATCAGACTGGAAACCTGCTGAACCATCATCTCTTTCCGCTTCTGATCCCGCACAGCAGATTCAATCTGGGGCCTCACATCTTCAAACGGGCGGGGCCCGGCAGCCACTGTCTCACGCAGCTGAACGACAACAAACTGATCAGCAAGCTCAATCGCTTCGGAGATTCCATTCCTGCTCATCTGTTCAAGTTCACGTACCACCGCAGCTGCATTTCCAAGGCCCGGAATAACCGGAGAACCTTTCGTTGCGGTAGCTTGTCGGATTTCGAAGCCCTGATTCTCCGCTTCCGCTTCAAACCCGTCTGAATTCGCAAAATAGACAAACTCTTCCGCTTCATCCGCAAGCCGGTCGACCGTAGCGATCGGGTCGGCAATCACCCGAAACGAGAGGAGTGCAAACTTGATCTGATCCCCGTCCTGCTCCACCTTCTTAATCACATGCGGCTGGCCGTTCACCATAAAGGCATCACTCACTTCACCCACTTCCAGATCGGTCACAACCTGGTACTCTTCCCGGATATCCTCGATCGCTGTGAAGGTATCCTGAAATGGGATGGAAGAATCGACTCTCTGCAGAAAGGCGGCGTGATCCTCTGCATCTTCAAATTGAGGTATCAGCTCCTCAACATCCTGGACCGTGCGCAGCGTATCCTCAGCAGTCGGGGTTTTGTCGAAAGAGATATAGCTGAACTGCCAGGTCTGATCTCTGAAAAACTGCTGCTCGTTCTGGTCATAGTAGGTGCGAAGTTCCTCGTCCGTGACAGTCAGCTCATCATCGGAAATTTCGCCATACGGAAACCGTACAAACGAGACATCCGCAAAACTGTTCTGGTTTCTGTACTCCTGGTCAATGTCGGACGAACTGATCCGAAGTCCGCTCAAGATAAAGTTGGACATCTTCTGCTGCCGCCGGTTTTGCCGGAGCTGCTGCTCGATCACCATCCAGACTTCACGATTCTCGGGAGCTTCAATAGCAGCACGAAGTGCTATCTGGTCGATATTCCCACTCTCATCCTGAAATTGCTGGCGTATAAACGGATCCGGGTTATCTCCGGTGACCATAGAGATCAGCTCCTCGTCCGAAACAGAGATGCCCAGCCGGTCCATCTCCTGCGACATCAGCCGCTCGGCAATCAGGTCTTCCCACGCCTGCTCTTCAAAATTGGCTCTCATATCCGCCGGAATCGGTGCATTTGTCTGTTGGTTATACTGATCCGTATAGTAACTCACCCGGCTGTTAAACTCATCCAGTCCGATCCGGTCTCCGTTCACAGACCCGAGATATTGTGGTCCCACCGCCATTGCATCAAATACCTGTGTATCCTGCAGTACCCATAAAATTCCGAATGAGAAGATCAACACCCATAAAATTATGGGAGTACTGTTTCTCATTTTCTCCATTGTACCCATAGGAAAACCTCTGACTTAAATCTCTAAAATTAATGGTTCAGGCAGCCAGACTTCATACATCTGTAATTCAAGTCCGAAACTCCATTCATTCTGTTGAACTGTTACGAGAACGGGCGAAAAGGGCCTCTTCGGCTCCACAATCCGGCACCCCTTCGTTGCAACTGCTCGCCAAACCATAAAATATACGGGAAGACACTGCGAAGAGCAACGGATTCAGACGTGTACAACGAAAGTAACCCACACTTTATGACAGGACACACGTGTACCGTCACCCATGCGATACGGGAGTTGTTAACGGTACACTGGTGTCGTGTCAACCATATGTTGTGCAGTAAGTTGCAGGGATTTTTTCTTCTGGCAATGCAAAAAATATGTGCATAGCCATAGCTACGTGTATCTTTTTTTAAGCAGCCAGAAGTAAAAAGACCAAGACTTGGCTGCGCATAAATATGG
>JBBDRW010000068.1:0-42654 GCA_040905265.1 Balneolaceae bacterium
GAGGATTTTAAAATACCGATAACGAAGATATTGAGCAAAAAGACGGTTTTGCAAAATCTCCTTGAAGTATTACCGGAAAGTGAAATAATAACAAGTTCACCACTCTAACCGCCTTCTGTATCATTATGAATCTACCCGAAGCATCCAACCGACAGCTTACTTTGTGGCGTAAACTGCTCCTTCGAAAGCACCGCAGGCGCGAGGGGTGTTTTCTGGCTGAAGGGGAGCGCTGTGTAGAACAGATTTTGGAGAACGGGGTGATCCGGGTTCGGGAAATTTTGTTTATGGATGGGTTTACACCATCCGGGATAATCTCAGAATCGGGCCTGCCTATGTACCAGGTAAGCCGGGAGGAATTTGCCGGCATCGCAGATACCGAAAATCCGCAAGGCGTGTCGGCGCTCTGTGAAATCCCGGCAGAGCCGTCCCTTAACGTTCTCGGAGAAAAGAGCAGACTTCTCATTGCAACGGACGGAATTCAGGACCCCGGCAATCTGGGAACCATGATTCGGACAGCTGTCTGGTTCGGAGCGGGCGGGCTCCTCTCGGGGACCGGAACGGTGGATGTCTGGCACCCGAAAGTGGTTCGGAGCAGCGCCGGCTCAACCGGCCTGCTTCCGGTCCTGAACCTGGACCTGGAGGAGGCTCTGGCACGGATGTCCGATGCGGGGTGGAAGATATGGCTGCTTGACGGCGGGGAGAAATCGACCCCTCTTCACAAATCGGGCCCTGAAGAGAAGTGTGTCATCATTGTCGGCAACGAAGCAAACGGAATTCGGCCGGAACTGATGGAGGCCCGGCCGGGCTGGTGCCGAAAGCGGATCGAGGGGGCGGGAACCGGTGGTGTAGAGAGCCTGAATGCAGCGATAGCCCTGGGAATCGCCCTGCATCACTCCAGGTCAACGATCTCTATGTGATGGATGGTTCGTCCAAGAAAGCGTTCCGCGAGTTCCTGAAACCGCTGGGGCCGGTCGCTCACAAAGCATTGGAAGGAGCCGCTCTCTGCAGAGCTGTTCCGTAATCGTAGTGTTTCCAGCGCATTTCCGGCCGCTGCCGCAATAGAATCGGCGGAGTCGATGATCTTCAGATCCTTGTCCTTTATCAGGTTTCTGATTGCAGGTGTGAACAGCGGGTAGTGTGTACAGCCTAGAATAAGGGCTTCCATTCCCTCTTTCTCGAGCGGTTTCAGGTATTCCCGGAGCGTCAGGCGGGTGATCTCGTTGTCAATCCACCCCTCCTCGGCGAGAGGAACCAACATCGGGCAGGCTCTGGAGATGATCCGAATATCCGGGTCTCTCTCCCGAAGGGCCTTTTCATATGCCCTCGAGCTGGTTGTTGCAAGGGTCCCGATCACGCCGACACGTTTGAAATGGCTTGCCACTACGGCGTCCGCACCCGCTTCTATCACGTTCAGTACCGGCGTATCTCCGGCAGTTTTGAGAACACTCTCCAGTGCGGTAGCCGAGACGGAATTGCAGGCGATGAGGATCATTTTAACCCCTTTTCGGAGGAGAAACCGGGTTATCTGTTCCGAATATTTTCGAATCACCTCTTCCGATTTGATTCCATAAGGGACCCGGGCTGTATCCCCGAAGTAGAGAATCTGTTCATTCGGAAGAAGGTTTGCAACTGCTTTGGCGACTGTTAAACCGCCGATTCCGGAGTCAAAGATACCGATCGGGGAAGTGGAGTCTGGCATAGGGTCTGATTGATAGGAGCCTTGACCAAAAATCCTGGTTTTTCAAAGTCTCCTGATGGTTGGTTAAAACTTCGAAATGTGAAGATAATTTTATAATCTGTAAACTTCTAAGAGAAGCCTCTGGTTCAGCCAGAAAAACATCTCATATTGAAACAAAATCAAAACATAGATCACGTTCTTCTTCTGGCTGGACTCCTTATAGCCGGGCTTTTGGCTGGTTGTTCCGACTCGTCCGGTCCGGAGTGGAAGGAAGAGGATCATTACCGCTGGGCAGATCTCTCTACCGGTTTTTTCGGCAAGGAGGGGTTTCGGGAGCTCACCCCCCGGCGTACAGGGATCCGGTTTGTGAATCGGTTAACCGAATCTGAGATTGCCTTCAACCGCCACTACCTCAACGGCTCCGGTGTTGCCGCCGGAGATATCGATGGCGATGGGTGGATCGATCTGTATTTTGCAGGACTGAGCAGCCCGAACCGGCTCTACAGGAATCTGGGCGGCATGAATTTTGAAGATATAACGGAAGAGGCTGGTGTCGCGCACAACAGCTATTACTCGACCGGGGCACTGTTTGCTGATGTGAACGGAAACGGGTTTCTTGACCTGATTGTGACCTCGATGCACGGAGAGACCGCTCTCTACCAGAATAATGGGGAGGGGGTATTTAACCGGCTGATGGAGAGCGGCCTGGAAGGCGGGGCTGGCGGCATGACGATGGCTATGGCCGATATTACCGGCAACGGCTACCCCGATCTCTATATCACGCGCTACAAGGAGAGGTCGGTCAAGGATCTTTATACGACCGACGAGCTGGAATGGCACAATATTCTGCGGGAGCCCCTGGCCTCCCCCTCAGATCCCTATTCTCTGATTCCGCCGTTTGACACACATTATGAGTTGATTCGTGAGAACGGAAACCTGATCGGAATCTCTGAACTGGGGGAGGTAGATCAGCTCTATCTGAACCACGGCGGGAGATTTGAACTCGTTCAAGACACGGAGCAGATATTTCTGGATGTAGATGGGGCGCCGTTTGGCTTGCAGCGTGACTGGGGGCTGACTGCGAAATTTCAGGATCTGAACGGGAACGGCCTGCAAGATCTCTATGTCTGCAACGATTTTCACACACCGGACCGAATCTGGATGAACCAGGGTGACGGGACTTTTCGTGCGGTTCACTGGAGCGCTATCCGGAATCTGAGCTACTCCTGTATGGGTGTCGATTTCTCTGACCTCAACAGGGACGGGAAGTTCGATATTTTTACCACAGAGATGCTCAGCCCCGACCATGAGAAACGTCTGAGTCAGGCAGGTTCGGACCAGCATCTGCAAATCCGTCCCGGAGAGCTGAAAGCACGCCCGATGTACAACCGGAACTCCCTCTTTCTGCAACGGGAGGATGAGACCTATGCAGAGATCAGCCGTTACAGCGGAGTGTCCGCAACCGGATGGTCATGGGCAACCCGCTTTCTGGATGTAGATCTCGATGGCTATGAAGACCTGATCGTTACGACCGGTTATCCCTATGATATTCTCGACATCGATGCACAGATATCGATGATGAATGACAGAAGAAATATGGATGAGCACTTTCTGGACTTTGTTGAGCGGACTGTCTCTCTGGAGATTCCAAATCGTGCCTTGAGAAATAACGGAGACCTTACCTTTACGGATGCAGGGAGAGAGTGGGGGTTAACCGTACCGGATGTATCACACGGGATGGCTGTGGCGGATCTGAATAATGACGGTGATCAGGATCTGGTGATCAACCGGCTGAACAGTGAAGCTGCCATCTACGAAAACCGGACTCAGGCTCCCAGAATATCTGTACTGCTGAGAGGTGAACGTCCGAACAGCCGGGCTGTAGGTGCCAGGGTTGAACTCACCGGCGGGCCGGTTCCCAGCCAGGTGAAGCAGATTGTATCAGGCGGGGACTACCTCTCCGGTTCCGGTCAGATGGTGACATTTGCAGCAGACGGAGAGAAGAGTGATCACACTCTGACGGTTACCTGGCCGGACGGGCAGGTCAGCCATATCGGGGAGTTGAAACCGAACCGGATGATTGAAATCTATGAGTCGGACAAGCGGCCTGTGGAACCGGAACATGCAGTCATCCTGCCGCCTGTTCTGTTTGAAGAGCAGGCGGACCGGATCGCACACCGACACCATGAATCCGATTTTACAGATTGGCAGATTCAGCCGCTGCTTCCACGCACGCTTGCCCGGGAGGGGCCCGGTATTGCATGGCTGGACCTGAACCAGGATGGGCAAGAGGATCTGGTGATCGGTACGGGTGCCGGCGGATCGCTCTCCATATTCGAAAATCTTGGAGAGGGGCGGTTCACTCAGTTGTCTATAAGCCCTTTGACGGACGCTGCTCCCGGAGATCAGACAGGGCTGATCGGCTGGAGTGAGGGTGATAAAACCCGTCTTGTAGTCGGCAGCTCTAACTATGAACAGGGGAGTTCTACGGCCGCTTCAGCTTATATCTACTCTCTGGCAGGCGGTACAGCCGGCCAGCCGGAGGTTGTGGGGATCGACTCGCTTCCGGGAACCCACGCCTCTACAGGCCCTCTGGCCGCTGCCGACCTGACCGGGAACGGGTACCCTGATCTGTTTGTGGGCGGGCGGTTTCTGCCTGGACGCTACCCTGCCGGAGCCGGTTCGCGCATCTTCCTGAATGACGGTGAAAGGTTCCGTTTCAGCCCCGGGTGGTCAGAGCTGCTTTCGGAAGCGGGGCTGGTGACCGGGGCACTTTTCGGAGATCTGACCGGGAACGGGAGGCAGGATCTGCTGATCAGCACCGAACTGGGGACGGTCCGGCTGTATGAAAATATTGGTGATGGATTTCGGGAGAGGACGGAGGAGGCGGGCCTTGGAGAGTGGAGCGGCTGGTGGCAGGGAGTCACCGTTGGCGACTTTACCAATAACGGCCTACCTGATATTGTGGCAACCAATTTGGGTAAAAACAGCAGTTATCGGATCCGGGAGGGAGAGCCTCTTCGGGTCTACTATGGGGATCTCAATCAGAACGGCCGGATGGATATCGTGGAAGCTTATGTTGATGAAAAGAGCGGGGAATATGTTCCGGTACGCCCGCTCTTTACATTCCAGCAGAGTCAGCTGATTTTGAATCGAATGGGGAGCCATCGAGAGTTTGCAGCATCCACACTGCGTGAAATCATAGGAGAGCGTCTGGATGGTCTGAACGTCAGGGAAGCCAGAACTCTGGAACATATGCTCTTTCTCAACAGAGGTGGCCGGTTTGAAGCTCTTCCTCTGCCGGCAGAGGCTCAATTCACAACTGGCGGAAATCTTGCCGTTGCGGATGTCGATCTTGACGGGAATGAAGATCTCTTTATCAGCCAGAACCTTTTTGCTTTTCCCGATGAGGTACCGCGCAGCGATGCCGGCAGGGGGCTGGTACTCCTGGGACAGGGAGACGGCTCATTTATACCGCTTAACGGTTCACGCAGCGGGGTGAAAATGTATGGGGAGCAGCGGGGGGCCGCCATCGGAGATGCCACCGGAGACGGAAAGCCTGATCTTGCAGTGTCGCAGAATGCGGCTGAGACGAACCTGTTTTTCAACCGGGCGGACCGCTCCGGTATCCGAATCAAGCTTGTTGGCCCTGAATCCAACCGGAATGCGGCAGGGTCATCTCTGCGTCTGACCTATCGGGACGGAACCAAAGGAGCACGGCGATATATCCGGGCGGGTTCCGGAAACGGCTCCCAGGATGGTTATCTGCAGGTACTGGGAGCCGCCGGGGAACCGGCCGGCGTGGAGGTTACATGGTTTGACGGGTCAGTTGTATTCCTGGAGAGAGAATGGCCCGCCCAGGAGTGGGTTATTGAATATTGAACCGCTGGCTGACGCCATCCGGCCAGCCCAAGTGAGCTGTCCGGTTCCGTTTATGGGATACAGAGTTTTACCGGATCGTTTTTAACCCCTCTTCCACCCAGGCTCTGCGGACTTTCGATATTCCTACAACGACGGCTGGTACGACGAACAGAGTCAGGATGGTTGCAAAGGCTAGCCCGCCGATTACAGATTTTGCCAACGGACTCCAGGTTTCTGCACCTGCCCCCATCTCCAGAGCCAGGGGTATCATGGAAAATATGGTAGTCATGGCTGTTAGCAGAATGGGCCTCATTCTCCGTTTACACGCTTGTAGAAAGAGAATCAGATAGGATTTCCCCTCCTCTTTCCCGCTTCTGGTATATTGGTGGATATAGTCCACCAGGACGATCCCGTTGTTAACCACAATTCCTACTAATAGTACGATTCCGATATAGGCCGGAACACTTAACGGTGTACTGGTTATAAAGAGAAACAGCAGTGATCCGAAGAAAGCAAGCGGCACCGTTACCATAATGATAACGGGGTCGCGCAGGTTTTCAAAAAGGGAAGCCATCACCATATAGGTGAGCAGGAGCGCCATTAAAGCTGCAATTCCGATCTGTTGTGCGGCATCATTCTCGTCCTGGACTACGCCGGTGAATTCGTACCGGTACCCGTCCGGGAGATTAAATTCATCCTGAAGGATCTGTTCAACCATCGGGCCGTATGCTTCTGTATTCCCCCGGACACTGATAATGACATCCAGCAGGGTTTCACGGTCTCTTCGGGTGATGTTTCCGGATCCTTCCTCCATCGAGAAGCTGCCCAATGCGGTGATCGGTATACGCTGATCTTCGATTTGAAGCAGTTCCAGGGCGAACAGGTCTTCACGGCCCTGGATCTGATCCTGGGCATTCCGGACCTCAATCGGGATTTCACGGCCATCCTCAATAAAGAATCCGGCTCTTGTCCCTCTTGATTGAGCTCCGAACGAATTGGCTACTTCGGATGTCGTGGATCCGATACTGCTGATATATTCCCGGTATGGCAGATAGTGAAGTTCTGTTGCCGGGCGGGATCGCTGGTTTTGTACAGAGATGATATTCGGGTCATCCGAAAGCCGTTCTTCCAGGCGGAGCGAGAGCTCCTGCAGATAATCCATATCAGGTCCGAAAAGAGTTACCTGGAGAGAGCCGATCGCCCAGTCTCCCCAACCGCCCCTGCTCAGGAAACCGAGTCCGGCCGGCCCGCCGGAACCGCCTGCAATTTGCAACTCTACTCCGGGGTCAGATAGCATCTCTTCCACTTCCATCATCATCTGGCTGGACGTTTTGTCCCGTTCATTCATGTCGACCAGCAGTATCGTTAACTCACCCAGATTCATATCGGTACTTCGGCGTTGTTCGCCGATGCCGGTAATGACAGTTCGAACCTCCGGAAGGTCACGAATCTGTTCGGAATATTCCCTCATAATTTCTGCTGTATTAGCAAGAGGGGTGCCTGCAGGGAGTGTTATCTGTACACTGAACTCTCCGGTGTCGCTCTGCGGGAAGAATTCGCCGGGAATTGTCCGGAAGAAATAGATCGACCCGACGATAACCAAAAAGATGGAGATGATAGCCACATATTTCCTCTTCAGGATCCAGAAGAGGATCGAACCGTAATTGCTTTCCAATGAACGGAATCCTTTAAAAATGACATTCCCCTTGTCAAATTTCTCTCTTCGCATAACCAGGGAGGCGAGTACAGGTATCAGAACAACAGAAGCTATAAATGAGCTGGTGATAGCAATCGAGATCGTCAGGGCCAGATCGCGCGTGACCGTTCCGGTTACCCCTGTCACACCCAGAATGGGGACGAAGACAGCCAGAGTGGTAAGCGTGGAGCCCAGAAGTGCACCTGAGACCTCATTGGTGCCTTTCAGAGCTGCCTGAAACCGTTTGTGCCCCTCTTCCAGCTTGGTTGAGATACTTTCGGAGACGACGATGGAGTTATCCACCAGCAGTCCGATTGCGAGTGCCAGCCCGGTAATCGAAATCAGGTTCAGGCTCACATCCAGGAAGTACATTCCTGCAAATGTGGCGGTTAGCGATACAGGGATGCTCATTGCAACGACAAACGCGATCCTCCAGCCCCCCATAAAAACCAGAAGAATCAGTACGACTACTACCAATGCGATCAAGGCCGATTGTGCCAAATTATTTATCGAGTCCTCAATGAATTTCCCTTCATTGCTCAACACCTGCATGGAGACATTGGACGGAAGCTGCTCCCGGAATTGGGCCATTTCCAGTATAACAGACTGGGTTACATCCAGGGTGTTGGCGTCAGACTGTTTTTGGACCTGAACCGTTACGCTGTTTTGCCCGTTAACTTCAATGATAGAGTTGATCTCTTCGTAGTCATTCTCTACAGTCGCCACATCGGACACACGCAGCGGGGTTCCGCTTTCATCCAGCCGGACGATGGTCTGTTCAATCTCTTCTATATTGCGGTATGTGGATTCTGCACGGATACTGTAGCTGATTCGGTCCGCTACCAGGTTGCCGAGAGGTTGCTGAACATTGTTGCTGTTCAGAGCGCCTGATACTTCTCCGGGAGTGATCCGGTGAAGTGCCATTGCATATGGATCGAGGTTTACGGAGAAATTACGGCTGAACCCGCCTCTTGTATCGGCGGAAGCAACGCCATGGAGACGTTCGATTCGGGGCTCAATGAACTCTTCAGAGAGATTTCTCAACTCATCCAGCGCCATAACCGAGGATTCGACACTGATCTCCATAATGGGAGCCCGGTCAGGATCGAACTGAAAGATGACCGGTTCATTCGCTTCTTCCGGCAGTTCAGGCCGGACGCGATCCATCGCCTCTCTGAGCCTGAGATCTGTCTTTTGAATATCCACATCAGATTTGAGGTGCAGGATGATGAATGCACCGCCTCTGCGAACATTCGATTCGAGACGGTCAATGCCCTCAACTCCCATGATGGCCCCTTCAACCGGTTCGACCACCAGGCGGAGCATATCTTCCGGCGCTACATTCGGATAGTTGACGGAGACAGCCATGACCGGGATATTGAAGGTCGGCATCAAAGTGATCTTCAGGTTCGACAGGGAAAAGAGGCCGAAGCCGACCACCATCAGTGAAACCATAAAGACGGTAACAGGCCGTTTGAGTATTTTTTCAGTTACGGTGAATTTCTTCATCGGTTTATCCTGTTTTAGGATGGGTCAGCAAGCGGATCTTCCTTGTGCAGCGCCTGAAAACCCGCTTTTTCTACCATTGAGTTAATGAGATAATACATACAGGGTACGGCAAACAGCATCAACAGGGTTGACATGGCAAGCCCTCCGATAACCGTGCGGGCCATCGGGCTCCAGGTTTCGGCACCGGCCCCCAATTGAAGTGCGAGAGGAACCATGGCCAGTATCGTAGTAAAGGCGGTCATCAGGATCGGTCTCAGTCGACGGCTGGCTCCATTCACGATCGCATTACGCCGATCCTGGCCGCGTACCTGTAATATTTTAATGTAGTCTATCATCACAATTCCGTTATTCACTACAATACCGGTCAATAAAACCAGCCCCACCATTGCAGTAACACTGACAGGGGTTGAGGTAATCCAGAGCATCAGAAGTACTCCTGTGAGAGCCAGTGGAACTGTACCAATAATGATAAACGGCTCGATCAGGCTTTCAAACTGAGATGCCATGACCATGTAGGTCAGAATAGCCGCAACCATGAATGCGATCATCAAATAGTAAAATGACTCCTGCTGATCTTCTGCCGCGCCGGCCACTTCGTACCGGTACCCGTCCGGCCACTGCATCTGGTCGAGAACCGACCGGGCCTGTTCGGTAGCTGTTTTCAGGTCCAGCCCTTCGAGATCAGCTGCAATCTCGACCATACGTTCCTGATTGGTCCGGATAATACTGGACGGCCCGTTATAGCGTTCAATCCTCGCAAGGTTACTCAATGGCATCCAATCTCCATCCGGAGTCTGAATCTGAATCTCCTGAAGTGCCGTTGATGTGGCACGTTCGGAGGGGGCAAGCTGGACCAGTACCTGAAACTCAATTCCCTGATCGACAAATGTCGTTGCTACTTCCCCTCTGACGGCATTACTGACCGCAGTGGTTACCTGGTTTACATTCATCCCTGTACGTGAGATCCGTTCGCGGTCCATCTCGATTCTCAGTTCAGGGCGTCCCTGGTCTGCAGAGCTGAACAGGTTCGAAATCCCCTCCATCCCTTCGAGCTGCTGCATGGCAGCGACAGAGAGCTCATGGCGGATTTCGGGGTCAAATCCGTAAACCTGAACTATGAGGCCCGTTTCACCGTCCGGGCTGAGCGGGTCCTCCCGAACCTCCCGGATATTGGCGGCCGGGACAGCAGAGAGCGCTCTGAGAAGATCGTCGGTAATTTCAAACTGGCTTCGGTTTCGCTCTTCAACAGGAACCAGTTCAATTCGTACCATTCCCTGATTCCCGCCGGGGTTTTCTGCTCCCTCGATGCCGATCTTGTCTCCGTAATCGGAAACGATCAGACGTGCTTCGGGTACTTCACGGCGAATGATATCTTCGACTTGTACAATGGTGCGTTCCAGTTCAAAGATATTGACGCCGGGCTCCCTCTGTACTTCAAGTACAATATTGTTTTCATCCACTTCCGGAAAAAACTCACCTCCGAGAAGATAAAAAATCGGAACAGTCAGGAGGAACAGAAGCACAGAGACTGCAATAACCCATCCGCTGCGTGGAATGAGTGCATCAAGCCGGTTTTTATAAGAGTTTTCGACCCGGTTAAACATCCGCTCCAGCCCGGGGGCGATTCTCTTTTGAAACATTCCGGTGCCTGAGTCCAGCAGCTTCTTTGCAAGCCAGATGAACGGGTAGGCAGGGATGAAGATCAGGAAGATCGGTATACTGACAATCCGGGTCCAGACGGATGTTTTCCGCCACTCCAGGAGTTGTTGCATGAGCGTCGTTGCAGTATCGGAACCTGCCTCTTCCATTTCACGCTGGAACAGTCTGGAACTGAGAAGAGGAATCAACGTGAGTGCAACCAGTACCGAGACTACCAGGGCAAATGAAATTGTGAGTGCGAGGTCCCGAAACAGGAGTCCGGCGATACCCGGAACAAACAGTATGGGTAGAAAGACGACCAGGGTTGTGATGGTCGACATGACAATCGGCATGGAGACCTCCTGGGCTCCATTGACGGCGGCACTTGCCCCCTCTTCCCCATCCTCACGGAATCGGAAAATGTTCTCCAGAACAACCACGGCGTTGTCCACAACCAGGCCAACGGCAAGCGTCAGGCCGGAGAGAGAAATAATATTCAAACTCACATCTGCCCAGTGCATAATACTGAAGGTAGTGATGATCGAGACCGGGATGGAGATCGCAACAATAAATGACGAGCGGCCGCTTCTAAGAAAAACAAGCAGCATGAGCATGACCAGAATAATTGCCTGGAAACCGGTCCAGATCAGATTCTGGATGGACATCTCGATAAAATCAGCTTTGTTGGTAAGAATTTCGAGTTGAACATCAGATGGCAAAATGGACCGGAGCTCTTCAACGGAAGAGACCACGCCGCCAGCTGCACTGACAACATTGCTGTCGCTCTGTTTATAGATGTTGATGATAACCCCATCGTTCTCCTGGACCCGCACATTTCCGATTGGTTGAGCAATTCCGTCCTCGACTTCCGCAATATCTTTGAGGTAGATCGGATTCCCCTCGCGTTCGGCTACGATTGCGTTCCGGATTTGATCAAGGTCCCGGAAGTCACTGATGGTTCGGAGCGAATAGGTCTGGTCTCCCTCCGAAAGCTGGCCTGCAGGCACCTGTATATTCTCCTGGTTCAAACGGGTAGCGACAGCTGCAATGTCAATATCATTTGCAACCATATCGGCTATCCGCATTTGGACGTTGATCTGCCGTTCAAGTCCGCCGGCAGTCGTGGCAGAAGCGACTCCGTTGATTCTTTCAAGGCGTTGTTCCAGCTGTTGCGTCGAGATCGTTCGAAGTTCCCGTGAACTCCTGCTGTCAGAGGTCAATGTAAGGACAACGATCGGTTCATCATTCGGGTCATAGGAAAAAACAACAGGCTGTTCAGCATCCTGAGGAATAGAACGCCGAATTTGATCCAGCCTTTTGCGTACTTCCGTCTCAGCGACAAACAGATCGGTACCCCAGTCGAAATTGAGGCGGACAACAGAAGTCCCCTGGCTGGAGAGAGAGCGTACCCGCTGGATTCCGGAAACACTTCCAACAGTCTCTTCAATCGGACGGGTGATCAGCGTCTCCATATCTTCCGGAGCAACCCCCTCATAGACGGTATAGACCGTAATGCTTGGAAAAGAGACGTCCGGGTAAAGGTTCAACCGTAAATTGGACAGTCCAAAGATTCCGAAGCCGATCAGAATCAAACTGATCATCACAAAGGTGACCGGCCTGTCAACGGCAAGTTTTGTAAGGCTTTTCATGATTTTTTTCTCAACGTCTTGTTACTTCTCACATTCTATCGTTTTGCTGTCGAGGCAATTCGGATCAGTTTATTCAGTACCGGTCTCTACACCCTGTCGAGCATTATCTTCGCCAACTGGTTGAGAGACTCGGATTCTGGCGTTATTCTGAAGATTTCTGTGGCCGGTAACAATGATTCTGTCACCCGGCTGCAAGCCTGAAAGCACCTCTATCCGATCTCCCTCTTCTATACCCAGTTCCAGATCCCTTCTGACAGCAACAGAGTCGCCCTGTGAGACAAACACGGAGTAGGAACGGTTCAACTCCACAGTATTGGTTTCAGGCTCGATATAGGTCTCTACTCTCTCCAGCAGGGGTGCGCGCGGAATTACAACGGCATTCTCTTTTGTAAGGAGTACGATTCTCGATTCAACCAGCACACCCTGGCGGATTGAAGGTGTCGTTTCATTCAGTGTGACGACCACTTCACCCAATCCAGTATCGGGGTGGAGTTGAGGGCTGATTCGTGTGATAACGCCTTGCGCTGCCAGTCCGTCCCGGTTGGAGAGCCGCATGTTTACAGGAAGGCCAATCTGTACCGCTTCCCAATCGTGCATCGGGAGGTGGAGACGGGTTTCATAACCGGAGAGGTTTGCAACTTCAAATGCCGGGTTACCGGTCGTTGCCAAATCTCCTACCGAAATGAGCCGTTCCAGGACGACTCCGTAGATCGGAGATGTGATCTCTGTATTCTCCAGATCTTCCCGGCTCTGGGTCATGGATGCGAGTGCACCCCGGTACTGCTGGCGACTGCTCTCGAATGTAGCCTGTGCATCTTCAAATTCCGATGTACTGATAGCGTTGTTCTGGTGGAGTGTTCGCTGACGTTCAAACTGTGTGCTGTCCCGTTCAAACGTGATGCGGCTCTGCTGCAACTGGGCGGCAGCCTGTTCCACATTGTCCCTGAAAGGAATGTCATAGATTTTCGCCATCACCTGGCCTGACTGTACAGTGTCACCCAGGTCCACATGAACCTCCGTGATTCGCTGGCTTACCTGGGGGTTAACACTGATCACATCTTTCGCCTGAACAGTGCCAAATGACCGGATCTGGTCCGAAATGGATGAGGTAGTTACCTCCATCACTTCAACGCTGGCAGGCTGGCCGCTTTGACCTTGTCCAAATCCGCCGAAACCGCCGGGCCCTCCGCCCTGGCTCTGTGGAGCTTCGGATTCATTCGAACCGCATGCGGTAAAAAGCAACAGGGTACCCAACAGAGATACCGAAACAAATATGAAAGTCTTCAATGTTATCTGATTTTTATTTCGAATAGAGTGCATAATGAATCTTGATGATTATAATCTCATGAGTAACGGTACAAGGTTTTCAATTAAATCTATACTACCTGTACAACTTATTGCAATGTTTAATAAAATATTTGCAGGGTACGTTGCCAGCCAATAACGATTTAAATGGATAAACATTTGTATTTGCGGCAGACCTCAAGCCGGCAGCTGTGGGGTGACCGGCTTGTGACTACGTATCTCGACGTTTGAATGTTCCGTTTCATTCTATTGCCAACAGTGATTTTCCATACTTTTACATTTTGGTGGCTTGTAAAGTGAGTTGTAATTTGCGAATCATAGAATTGGTACGATCAAAACGGAGATATATATGGATGAGTCGATAAGGGGGATGAAAGTCGATCATATTGCCATCGCAGTTCGTGATTTGGGGACCGCAATCCGGACATATGAATCCATCCTTGGGACGGAGTGTCGCCAGAGGGAAGTGGTTGAGTCGGAACAGGTTGAAACGGCATTCCTCAAGGCTGGTGATTCACATGTGGAACTTATTGCCGCATTCGGGCCGGAGTCAGCCGTCATACCCTTTCTGGAAAAGAGGGGAGAGGGGTTGCACCATATTGCCTTTACGGTAGATGATCTTGAAGAGGAGACGCAGCGGCTGGTGACAAGCGGTTTTCACATTCTGAACGAGCCGGTGAGGGGGGCAGGGGGCAAACGAATCGTCTTTCTCCGTCCGTCAGATTGCCATGGAGTCCTCGTAGAACTCTGTCAACCGATCTGACCGGATCAAAGGATCCAAACTGTGAATGCAACAAGTCGGGGCGACAGGATTTGAACCGCGAAAGCACTGCTTTCGCAATCGTACGGCGACCTCGACGTGAAGTACCTGAACAGAGATGTGGAAACAGTTACACAGAAGTGGCATCAAAGGATCCAAACTGTGAATGCAACAAGTCGGGGCGACAGGATTTGAACCTGCGACCCCTCGGCCCCCAGCCGAGTGCGCTACCGGACTACGCCACGCCCCGAAAAGAAAATCAAGATACGAGTCAAAAATCAGAGATGCATTCACAAAATAGAGTGACTACCGAAAGACTCTTCCGCAATAAAAAACCCGCAGCGGCCACAAAGTGCCACGGCGGGTTTGAAATCAATCAATACGATTGAATACTATTCGTAGATCAGGCTCTCTACGTCGACTGCACTGAGACCTTTGGGAGTCTCCTCTACAGAGAATTCGACAGCTTCGCCATCTTCCAGGCCTTGCTGAAAGCCGAGTCCTTCTACGTTGTTTCTGTGGACAAAAATATCTTTGCCGCCTTCGTCAGGCTCGATAAAACCAAAACCTTTTTCGGCGTCAAACCATTTTACTTTTCCTTTTTGTGTCATAATGATATATACCTTGTTTTTGTCACCTAAAGAGTTCATCTATCGAAAAGAGGGGCGTTAACGCGTCGTTCCAGAAAAGATTACAATACAATACTATTTACAATACTATATAACCATAGGTGGGGTTAAAAATTACTACCTTAAGATATGGGTTTTCGTGGGGTATTTCAAATAAATAATTCGTTGCAGTTAAAACCGGGCCTCCTCAGGAGAGTACCTGAATGCCAGTTGTAACAGCCCAGGATTGTGCTCTTCGGCCAGTTCAAAATACTCTTCAGCCTGTTCGATGTCACCCAGGCCTAAAGAGCCGAGTGCCAGTTTCAGATACCCTTCGGAGAGACGGTCCTGGTCAGATCGAACGGAGCTGAAAGGGTCAAAGAAGTCTACGGAAACATCACGATCCAGATCATCATTTCCGCTTTGAATCAATGATCTGTAAATAGATTCAGCTGAACTGGAATCGTCTATTTTTTCATACGCTTTTGCAGCATAAAAACGGCACTCTGGTGACCGGTTACTACCGTCAGCGGATTGTTCAAATTTCATTCGGGCTTCCTCCATATTTCCTTTGGCCTCAGCGACAATGCCCTGATAGTAGAAGACGATACATTCAAACTGATTGCTAACGGTCTGAAGATTTTCCGGGTAGGAGATTGCCGAGGTGAGGAAAGCGTTCGCTTCGTCCAGTTCATTCTCATTCAGTGCATCAATCGCACGATTCAGATGTGCGTAGATCCAGAATGGGTAAATACTGCCGCCCCCTTCCCAACGTCGAAAGTGGTGGGAACGCATGAGCTCGATCGCATCACTGTACATCCCATTCAGTGTAAGCAGCTCTACAAACGGGAAGAGCGTGGTAAGGTCGGACGTGACAACGTCCCGTTTCTCGAGAAACGGGGCAAGTCTTGTCTCAGGATCGGTCTGCATCGATTCCAGATAGAGATCATGTTCATAGTAGTAGCGGGGGTCGTCCGGATTCAATTCGATTGCCCGGCGAATGTTCGTCAGTGTGGCGTCCAGATCATTCTTTACATTGGCATAGGCAAATGCAAGGTTGCGGTGCGCCACCGGGATAGTCCGGGTAAGTTCTGTGGAGCGTTCCCACGCCTCAATCGCCTTTTCCGGCTGGTGGTCGTAATAGATATTGCCGATCAGGTACCAGGCGAGTCCATCCTCCGGCTGGTATTCGAGAGCACTGTTCAGTGCTTTTACAGTCTCAAACCGGAACGGAAAGGCGTACTCATACGGCATCCCGCCCGCCTGCTGGTACCGGGAAGCGGCTTCACTGCTGTTGCCGATCTGGTGGTGGTAATATCCAAGGGTATAGTGAATAATCGGATCCTGAGTCAGTTCCGCCTCATTCAGGGCAAGGGAGAGCTCCAGCAGTTTGATTGCATCTTCATAAAGCCCGGCATTTCCATATTGAACAGCCAGCTCCAGGTAGTTTTCCGAAGAGTTACGCATCAGTTCTCTCATTCGGTTCAGAACCTGTTGTTCACCCTTCAACAGGTACTCCTCAAAGTAGCCCCGGAAATGAAGCGGGTCGATCTCCCTCAGCTTCTCCACCATTTCTTCAGCCAGGCCGGGTTGTCCGGTTCTGCGGTAAAGAGAGGCCTGGAGCGCGAGCAGGTCGACACTTCTGGTGTTGATCGACAAAGCTTCCCGGCTATGTTCAAGAGCGGTGCGGTACTCGCCGTCCATGCTCTTCATCAAAGCCATCTGGTAATGGGAAGCTGACCGGAAATTGTAATCCCAGCTCGTCTTATAGAAGAGTTCATATGCTTCTTCCATCCGTCCGAGTTCACGATATGCAAGTGCCAGGTAGTAGAGCGGATCACCTCTTTCAGGCGTAACATAATCCCAGCCTACACGTTCAACGGCACGTTCCAGGAAGGGCGCGGCGCTCTCCGGATCGCCTTCTTTCAGGTAGAGAATTCCCGTTCGGGTGAGCGCCTGAACATGTTGTGGGTTAATCTCTATGGCCCGTTTATAGAAATCACGCGGCTGGTAGAAAGCGTCGTGAAACTGTTCATAATAGAGGCCCTGGTAATAGAGACTATCCGCATCATTGATGAGGTCTGCATCTTGCAAGGGGGATACCGGCTCTGGCATCGATTCTTCTTCAACCTCTTCCGGACGGTAGGTGATGAGTTGCTCGCCGGATGCATCCCGGATCTCCAGAGTCAGGTCAAAGAGGGAGAGGTCTGTCGGGATTTCCCATTCCGAGTGATAGGGAAGGCCTGGCTGGAGGTCGGTTTCTGTATGGATATGGTTCTCGCCGCCGGCCGAGACAGTGATCTCTGCTCCCGGAAAGGGGCGGGTGGCATTAATCGTCAGATGCAGAGAGCCATCCTCTTCATCAAAGGAGACAATCGCATTTCTGTTAACATGTTTAACATCTTGCAGCTCTTTTAGCGGAGCAAACCAGTAGGTCGTCTCTTTCGTCTCACCGGCCTGCATCCAGCTGTAGTCGGGCTGGTTGTCGGAATAGGAGCCAAACATCAGCTCGATATAGGGGCCATTTTCATCCGTAAGCAGATTATCCCACATCTCTCCATTCGGATTGTTTCCCCAGGACCAGAGTTTTTTACCTGGATTGATATGCCTGTTGCCAAAGATCACGGTACCGGCTCTTGCACCGTGGTCAATACCGGCGACAAAGTTGCCCCTGTTCCCCCATTCGAAGAAGGAGGTCGGTTTGGAGTGGTTCGCCCACCGGCTGACATCTACGCCGTCGGTATAGTCGGCCCCGTCATAATACTGGTGGCTGACCGGCCACTCTGAAAACTGGTTCTTTCTGTGAAAAGTTGCCCATTGAGTGGCAGGTGGAAAGAATACCTGATACTGTTCATTTGTATGGACAGCTGCATTGGCAAAAACGAGCAGGGAGTTCTGGAACGGGCTCGTGTTGAATACACGAATTGTCGTCTCCAGCAAGGTCGATTCCGGATGGAGGGTAAGACCGACAATCCACCGGGTACGGTGCCTCCATTCGGTTTCACCCACCCAAACAGTCTTGCTGCCGTCCTCCTGTTCGGTAATCCTGTAGTCGACCGGGGTGAATGATGTTGCCCGGTGATGATGCGGAATGTTCCACTCTACACCACCTGAAATCCAGGCACCGGTCATCCCTATGAGTGCCGGTTTAACGACTTCATTGTGATAGAGATAATCATAATCATTCACTTTGTCTCTTGCATAGTAAATCCGTCCTCCGAGTTCCGGGATGACGGAAATCTCTACATAGTCGTTTTCAAGTATGATCTCCCGGTAACTCTGGTCCACCAGGTTGTTGGTCAGGTTATGGTAAAGCGGGTATGGATAGACCCTTCCCTGTGCACCCTGATACCTTCTGCCGTTATAAAAAATGGGATTCGGATCCGCCTCTTTGACTTCATATGTAGGAATCACTCGGTCCTGTTCAGTGACGACCACCTGGGAGGAGGCAGGCCTGGCAAAGATCAGAAGAAGCAGAAGCAGGGGGCCACAGAGTGTCAGCTTTTTGACGATCGGGTTATCTATAGGTCTGGTCATTCTGGTTCCGGATATTCATGGGGTTGGAGAGTAGTCTGGTTTCAGTATAATAAAATGGATTGAAGGAATCTAACTCTTCGATGGACCTATGGGCACGGACGGTTTTCTCTGCCTGGTGGTAGTGTCGTGTTAATTCTACTGCTTCTTCCGACAGGGTAACTTTTCAGGAGTTAACACCGTAAGCATAACAGACAAGGCAGTTTTCATCCGTTTCAGCCCGGTACAGGGACATAACCGAAGCTGTTCGGCGTTTGGATCTCTTGACGCAGGCCTGAAAGCTGTATTAACCAGGACTCCATAAATATTGATATATATGACAGAACAAGGCCCCGGTACAGAACCCGCTAATGACGGAAAGTTGATTGCAATTCTTAGCTATATTACCATTGTCGGCTGGATCATCTCACTGCTTCTCCACTCCAATAATCGGACAAAATCGAAACTTGCTACAGTCCACTTGAGGCAATCACTGGGCCTGTATCTGCTCGGCCTGGTGGTAAGCATCATACAGAGCGTGATCGTTGTGATTCCGTTTATCGGCTGGATTGCAGGGATCGGACTGGCCATTATCTATCCAGTGTTGTTTATTTTCTGGATTATCGGCCTGATCAGAGCGATTAGCGGAGACGCTACGGTACTGCCGGCAATCGGTGAGCCGATTCAGGATCTGTTGAGAGATATCATAAAGTAGAGAATGCTGCTGATTGCGGTTGGGAACACTTTTTTGTCAGCACTGTAAAAAGAGCAGATGATGAGCCCGATAAAGAATATCTATCCGGATTGAACTGGAACTCTCCATAATTAGTTCTATATTGAATCATTCAATATTAAACAGTAATTAAAAAAGAGAACCCAACATTATGTCTGCTACATTAACTGCAACCAAATGGACTGTCGACCCCGCTCACTCAGAAGTCGGGTTTAAAGTAAAACACCTGGTTATTTCTACTGTAACCGGCGAATTTGGATCCTTCGATGCAACTCTTGAAACAGAGGGTGAGGGATTTGAAGGGGCAACAGCTTCTTTTGAAGCTGATATAAATAGCATTTCCACCGGAAACGAAGACCGGGATGCTCACCTGAAATCCAGTGACTTCTTCGATGCGGAGAATCATCCGAAACTGACATTCCAGTCCACTTCTTTTGAGAAGGTGTCGGACAACAAGTATAAAGTGACCGGTGACCTCGCCATTCGGGGGACGACTAAAGAGTTGACTCTCGACGTTGTTCACGGCGGAACTGTTGAGGATCCGTACGGAAATACCAAAGCCGGTTTTGAGATCACCGGAACGATCAACCGTAAAGAGTTCGGCTTGGAATGGAATGCCGTTACAGAAGCCGGAAACGTCGTTGTGGGAGATAAAGTAACCCTTCAGCTCGATATCCAGCTGACGGCGGAAAATGATAGTTAGTGTCATAATGCACGGTTGACACGACACTAGTGTCAGGAAGAGAACAAGAGAGAGGCAACAAAAAGCCCCGGGCCATTTGGCCCGGGGCTTTTTTAATAACAGGCTGCAGATTGCATATCTGAATGTAACGACAGGGCGTAAACTCCGACCGGCCAGTTGAAATCTTATGCGGCGAGTACTTTTGCTACGGATTCTGCCGCATCCTTGAGAAGAACGGCAGAAATAACATTCAGGCCACTTTCGTCGATCACCTTTTTGCCCTCATCTGCGTTGGTCCCTTGCAGGCGGACAATAATCGGTACATTTTGAACTTTTTTGGCAATTTCGGGATCCTTGATCGCTTCGATAACACCGTTGGCCACCCGGTCACACCGGACAATTCCGCCAAAGATGTTGATCAGGATCGCCTTTACATTCTTGTCACCAAGAATGATTTTGAATCCGTTTTTGACAGTCTCTACATTGGCTCCGCCACCCACATCGAGAAAATTGGCCGGTTCACCGCCGGAGAGCTTGATGATATCCATCGTTGCCATGGCAAGGCCGGCACCATTAACCATACAGCCGACATTTCCGTCGAGTTTGATATAATTCAAGTCAAATTTGGACGCTTCCACTTCAGTCGGATCCTCTTCAGCAAGATCGCGAAGATTTGCATATTTCTTTTGGCGGTACATCGCGTTGGAGTCGAAAGTGAATTTTGCATCGAGTGCGAGAACATCTCCATCCGGAGTGCGGACGAGGGGGTTGATCTCTACGAGGCTTGCATCCGTCTCTTCATAACAGCGGTAGAGGGTCAAAATGAATTTGACCGCTTTTTTAAAAGCCTCTCCTTCAAAACCGAGAGCAAATGCTAGACGTCTCGCCTGGTTATGCTGCAGGTCCATGCCCGGTTCGACCCACTCTTTGATGATTTTCTCAGGGGTCTCTTCAGCTACTTTTTCAATCTCAACACCACCTTCCGTTGAGACCATGATCACATTTTTACTTTTGGATCGGTCGAGCAGTATGCCAAGATAAAACTCCTGATCAATGTCGACGCCGTCCGTCACATAGATCGTTTTCACCTCTTGCCCCTCATCACCCGTCTGGATAGTGACGAGTGTGTCTCCCAATAGTGATTCTGCGGCAGCCCGGACTTCATCAACCGTTTTGCAGAGGATCACCCCTTTGGCATTGTTCGTTTTGGTCCGTCCCTTTCCACGTCCGCCGGCATGTATCTGTGCCTTTACGACAAATAGGCTTGAACCCCCCTTTTTCATCTCTTTTGCTGCCTTAACCGCTTCATCGACAGATGTCGCGGATACGCCGGCAGGAACTGCAACACCAAATTCTTCCAGAATTTTTTTTGCTTGATACTCGTGAATTTTCATAAATCGGCAAGATTTTCAGTCATAGGTTCAGGTTTTTTAAACCGGGTACAATAATAGCCAATACCGTTTCTAAAAGAAAGTCTGATCAGCTAAGAGCTGCCGGACGGAGCGTGATGGACTCGAGTTCTGTTTTTTACCACGGCGATGATTCTGTTTCACAGGGGATCACGATCGTTGAATCTCCCTGGTTACATCGTCGAAAGGGTATGGTTTTACTCACAATTCCCGCAATATACCCGGTTCCGTTGCTGACATTTGAATAGCCCAGGTGTAACGACTCTACGCTCTCATGCATTGTCGCAAACTCCGGGTAACCGGGCGGGCCTGCAGCGATATAGATATGTTTCTGAAAATCTCCGATGATAAATTGTCCGGTCTGGGCCTCCCTGATATTGGGCATTCTATAGGAGAGAGGGAAATATGTGTTTAACTGGGTAAAATCTTCCTGAGGCTCTAACTGAACTCTGTACTCGTCAAAAAATGCCACTCTGCTCGTATCTTTCAGGTGCGGAACGGTGACCATGGAACGGTTATCGTGAGTTCGGTAAACGGTACGTACATCGGCTAACTGCTCTACACCTTCAATGTAAACGGTTGTCAGGGTTGGAGAGCCGGACCGGCTGTAGATGATCGATATGTATGGAGTCGGGAAATCTTGAGGAATTGTTACATCTGAAAAACTGAATTTCCCGTCCGATCGGGTAGCTGTCAAGCGGTACGTTTCGTTTGGTTCGAGATCCAAAGTCGTCCAGAAATTCCAGGCATAGGTCCCCTGTTCATACCGAAACAGAGAGTCGTTCAGTACCGTAACTTCCTCTGATCCGCTCTTCCCGAGCGTAACCGTAACGTCGATGGGATTTGGTTCAAGAAACAGATCCTGCCGTACCGGCATAACCCGAACCCACTGTGTATCTGCGGATGCATCGAGAAATCCGTAGATCGAGTAGTGGTAGCTGTCATTCTCCTGCCATGGTTCAAAGACTTCATTACATCCCGCAAGCAGCAGGCCGGAGATGAAAAGCAATATCAAAAAATCGTGACATGTTCGTCTGAACGGAGGGGTTATCTCATTCATAAGGGTAGGTGATGAACAGGTTTATTTCCAAGGAGGCTTTGTAAAATCGCTTCGCGTACAAAAAATGAGCCCTCTGGCCTCGATCTTGACCAAAAATCCTGGTTTTTCAAAGCCTCCTCCAGATACAATCGGTCGGTGCAGTCGTTCTCCAATTGTACAGATAATCTGTCGATTTCTTAAATAATAAAGGTAGCGTAGTTGTAAAAAGACTTACCATTCCGATGGTCGCTTTTCTTTTCACTCATTTCTTATATTGAATAGTACCTGTACGCCCTTCCGGCCTTTCGGTTTCTGAACAGTTGGAATCTATCGTGCCAATCCCTAATTTTGGTGGAAAACCAGCATCCGGTGTTCGCTTTGGAAAAAACCAAAATCATGACGGCCGAGGACCTGAATCGCACCTATATTCGATTCGCTCACCAGTTCCTTGAACCCTATGATGATCCCACCTTGCCCGCAATAATCGGAATGCAGACCAGGGGTGTGTATATGGGCAAACGGATTCTCTCAGTGATTGAACGGGAGCACGAAGCCGTTCCGGATTTTGGAGTACTGGATGTAACATTTTTCAGGGATGATTTTCGTACCAAACTCAAGATGCCGGAAGTCAGGGTGACCGAAATACCGTTTGATCTTTATGAGAGGGATGTAATTCTAATCGATGACGTCCTTTTTACCGGGCGAACCGTACGTTCTGCGATGGATGCACTGATGGCATATGGAAGGCCGAGATCTATCCGCTTCTGTTGCATGATCGACCGGGGGCACAGAGAGTTGCCGGTTGCACCGGACTATACCGGATTGAAAATCCCGACCCACCATAACGAAGAGGTACGTGTACTTGTAAAAGAGCTGGACGGAGAAGATGCAGTCTATCTTGTTGATCAAAACCGGGAGGGGAATGAGTGATCTGACCGTACCGGCGCAAGACTATCCGTTCCGGCAGAAGCATCTGCTCGGCCTGAAGGATTACTCCAGAGAAGATATCCTCTTTGTTTTGGAGCAGGCGACTTATTTCCGTGAAATATTGGACAGGCCGGTTCCGAAAGTACCGACACTCCGGGACAAGACGATTGTAAACCTCTTCTACGAGAACAGTACCCGTACCCGGCTCTCATTTGAACTGGCTCAAAAACGGATGGGTGCCGATGTCGTCAACTTCTCGGCAGGAAATTCCAGTACAAAAAAAGGAGAGTCGCTGAAGGATACAATACGGAATATTGAGTCGATGAAAATCGATATGGTAGTGGTCCGGCACGAAAGCCCCGGTGTGCCCCATTTTCTCACCAATTGTGTCGATGCGTCGATTATCAACGCAGGAGACGGAGCTCATGAACATCCGACACAGGCACTTCTTGATATGTTTACGATGCAGCAAATCTCGCCGGAACTGTCGGGTAAAAAAGTGGCAATCATCGGGGATATCACTCATAGCAGAGTTGTACGCTCCAATATCATCGGATTGATCAAGACGGGAGCGGAAGTGACCGTATGCGGACCCAGAACCCTCTTGCCGGTCTTTGCCGAGTCCCTTGGGGCCAACGTCTCCTGCAACCTGGACGAGACACTCGCCTGGTGCGATATTGCGATGGCTCTCCGCATACAGCTCGAGCGCCAGGGGCATGGTACCGAACTCTTTCCGAGCCTTCGGGAGTATCACGAAAAATTCGGAATCAAGATGAAACACCTGGAAAAATACCCCGGTTTTACAGTTATGCACCCGGGGCCGGTCAACCGGGGTGTGGAAATGGAGAGTGATGTTGCGGACAGTGACCGGGCTGTTATCCTAAACCAGGTGACCAATGGAGTGGCTGTCCGGATGGCAGTCCTCTATCTTCTCAGTGGGGGAACAAGGGTTTAACAGGCAGACTCCTGGTTCCGAAACCCTCTTCTGAAACCCTATCCCTTTTCTCTGCAGCCGGGCCTTTCGACATGAGAAGACAAGCCCCGCAGGCGAATCGAAAAACTTTTTCCAAATATGAGAATCTTTCAAAATAAATAGTATCTTGTGACCCGTGTTCATAAACTGACTAACGGTCAATAGTTAAAAAAACGAATCTTTGGGAACGGAAAAGAGAAGAAGCCGGGAGAAGGCACGAAGAGCCGAAACAATCGTGGATGCAGCCGAGAAAGTGATTCTGGAGAAAGGGTTTGAGGCAGCAACCATGGATGAGATCGCCGAGAGCGCTGAGCTGAGCAAGGGGGCTCTCTATCTCTATTTCAGAAGCAAGGCGGAACTCTATCTCGCTATCTGCCTCCGGGGCTCCAATGAACTGAATAGCCGGTTTGCAGCAGTTCTCGCATCCAGAAACAGCGGACTGGAGATGATTCGCAAGATGGGGGAAGAGTATCTCGATTTTGTAAAGAACAAGCCGCTCTATTTCAGAGCATTTTCCTACTATGAGAGTATTCAGGATTTTGAGTTTCTCCAGGAGAGCGGATATGCAGAACTGTGTGAAAAGAATTCATCGCAGGCGCTCACCTATATGTCCCGGGCGCTTCAGGCCGGAATGCAGGACGGAACGATTGACAATCGGTATGACCCGATGGAGCTGGCATTGGTGATCTGGTCCAGTTCCCGCGGGATTGTTCAGATGGCTTTTCTGAAGCACTCGTCTCCCCACCGGAACATCCTGAATGAGGTGGAGATCGATATTCAATCCATGTTTGGGTCCTATATCGAGATACTCTCAAACGGGATGTCTGCTGAATCGAAAAAAAGGATTGACTGACGGTCAGAAAAAATGAAACTTTGCAGGATTCAATACGTATCGGGTAACTGTTTTTTGATTGGTATTCAACAGGTTCCCGGTTACCCTCACTGTATTGGGCAGCTGGTGCACGGCCGTCGACAGCACCCCGGCTGCGATCGGGTCAGAAATTATCACATTGACTTCATGCCGTATCAGGCATAGGTCAGCATTTTAACGGGAAGAAGCTTGGCTACAAAACAAACACATGTACAAATGGCACACCGTACCGGTTTTCTGCCGCTACTCTTTTCTCTTCTGTTTGTGACGTCTCCACTTCAGGCACAGCCTGCACAACAGGAGTTTCCGGAGGAGATATCCATTACGGTTGAAGAGGCGATTCAGTTGGCGATCGTCAATAACTATCTGTTGCGAAAGGGCCTCCTTGATCGGGAGCTTGCTGATGCCCAGATCCGTGAGGCATGGGGATCAGTCTATCCGCAGGTGAACGCCTCCGGCTCTTACAACCGGAATATCCTCTCACCTAACCCGTTTGCCGGTTCCGATGCCGGAGGGTTGTTTGGGCTATTTGGATCGTTGGAGTGGCTCGCATATAATGAACGGGCCAGAACCGACGGAGATTCCTCAACAGAACCGATCGATATGGATGAGTTCTTTGAACGTCAGCAGGATGGCTACCAGGAGGCGGGAATCACGCAGCAGGGAGGGGATAACCCGTTTGCTGTTGACAACACATTCAACGCTGGAGTCTCGATTACGCAGACAATCTACAACGGTGCCGCATTCGCCGCCATAAAGGGAGCGCGTCAGTTTAAACAGATGAGTGAAGATCAGCTGGCCAGAGATCAGCAGATTGTGGTCGACCAGATCCGAAGTGCGTTTTACAGTGCACTGCTCGCCAGGGAACAGGTCCAGGTGCTTCGGTCCAGTGTAGGTCGGCTGCAGAAAACCGTTGAGGAGACTCGTGCTGCCGTTGAGGCCGGGGTTCTCTCACGCTATGACCGTATGAGCGCCGAAGTCGAGCTGGTAAACCTGGAGACCAACCTGATTGAAGCAGAAAACCAGGCAGAACTTGCTGTAAAAAACCTTACTCTGCAGCTCGGTATACCGGTTCAGACAACCGTTCAACTTCGGGGAGAGCTTGCGTACAGGGAAGAACTCTATCCAGAGATTACTGATATAGAGAGTGCCTACAGGCTTGCTCTCGAGCGCAGGCCGGATATCAGCCAGACAGATGCCTATCTCGATTTGCTTGAGATCAACAACCAGATAACCAGGGCGCGCTATCTCCCGACTGTTAATGCATTTGCCAACACAGCATATGTAGGCCAGGTGCCTGACAACCGGAGGACGGTATCTCAGGTGGAAGGGGAGGATTTCCAGTATACCTCAACCAACCGCGGTTTTTTCGATGACTCCTACTGGTACCCATCCATGGCTGTCGGCCTTCAGTTTCAGTGGAGCCTCTTTAACGGATTTCAGACCCGTGAGCTGGTTCAGCAAGGGCGGATCGAGCTGAAACAGGCTGAGATTGACCACGAACAGCAGAAGAACGGAGTCTATATCGAAGTGGATCAGGCTCTACGGGCACTGGATAATGCCACCCGGCGGATCCGGAGCCAGCAGAGGAATATTGAACAGGCTGAGGCGAACTATGAAAATGCCCGGCGCCGCCTCCAGGAAGGGGTTGGGACTTCCATGGAGGAGCGACAGGCCTCATCTCTGCTTGATCAGAGCCAACTGAACTATCTTTCGGCCGTGCATGACTTCCTGACAGCAGTCAGCCGTTATGAAACAGCAACCGGAAAACCGGTTCTGGCCGGCCAACCGTAACCTCTCCAGGAAAACCATCTATCAATTGTATCTACCAAACGAACTCATTATGATGACACAGAACATTCGCATATTGCCGCTGGCAGGCCTTCTCCTTCTACTCGTTGCAGCCTGCAGTATGGAAGGGGAAAACGGTGCAGAGGAGAGTGAACGCGTCCGGCTTGTCCCGGTTGAAACCGTGGTAATCGTCCCGGACGCTTTTGATGACTATATCCGACTCACCGGAATTGTGGAAGCAAAAGAAGACGCTGTAATCTCTTCGGAACACTCGGGAAGAATACTTACAATCGTTGAACGGGGAGCCGATGTTCAGGAAGGGGAGCTTATCGCCAGTCTTGATGACCAGGTTAGCCGTGCACAGTTTGCTGCCGCCCAAACTTCCTATGAACTTGCGGAGGATACATTCCACAGAATGGAAGCTCTTTACGCCGATTCTATTATCAGCACACAGGACCTTAACGGTGCGCGTGCACAGCGGGACCAGGCCCGCGCTCAGTTGGATCAGGCGGAGAAGCAGCTTGAAAATGCCCATATTACAGCCCCTTTCAGTGGACGGGTGGAAGAACGGATGGTCAGAAGCGGGGAACTTGTCAACCCCGGAGTCCCGGTAGTCCGGTTGGTGAACAGCAGTTCCGTCCGGGTAACGACGGGTATACCGGAACGCTACTCCGGCCAGATCCGTGAGGGGAGCCCTGTCATTGTCCGGTTCCGTGCTGCAGGGAATGAAATTCACAGTGAAATCAGTTTTGCAGGAAATCTGATCGATCCGGCAACCCGTACATTCCCGGTAGAGATTGAACTCGAGAATCCTGATGAACGCTACAAGCCGGAGATGGTAGCGGAAATCAGAGTGCAGAGAGAGACGATTCAGGATGCGGTCATCGTCCCCCGGGCGGCTATACTGCGGGATGAGGAGGGGACATTTGTGTTTGTCACCGGGGAAGAGAACGGAAATCCGATCGCCAATCTGGTTCAGGTCACAACCGGTACCGCATCGGGTGCAGTGGTTGAAATTCTGGACGGGCTTTCTGAAGGGGATGAAATAGTCATTACAGGATTGAGCAATCTCGGTTCCGGTGATCGTCTGAATATACTCTCAACAGCAGAAAGCAATACGAAAGCGCGTGAAATACAAGCGCAATGACCTGCCGTCAGAATCCCGCTGAGGCCAGCAGGGAGCATGCTAACGGAACTACATAACTCTTTTTGAACGATCTATGAAACTCACGGAACTAACGATAAAGAACAGAACAGTCATTATTGTTCTGACGGCCATTCTGGTTATAGCCGGAGCCTTCAGCTACAGTTCGATACCTAAAGAGGCGAATCCCTCCATCGAGATCCCGATCTTTATTGTCAATACGATCTATCCGGGAATCAGTGCTGTAGATATGGAGACGCTGATCACCCAGCCGATTGAACGACAGTTGCAGGGGATCAACGGGGTAAAAAGTATCCGTTCTACCACGACAGAGAGCTTCAGTAATGTGATCATCGAATTTGAAGATAACGTCTCCCTCTCGGAGGCGAGCCAGCGTGTTCGGGAACGAGTAGATCTGGCCAAGCCGGACCTCCCGCCCGATGCGGAAGAGCCGATGATTATTGAGATCGATATCGATTCGTTTCCCATCATGACGGTCAACCTGTCTGCGGATTACCCCTTTTCCCGTCTGACGGATGTCGCCGACCGTCTGAAAGATCAACTGGAGACGATCAACGGGATCCGGGAAGTGGAAGTGATCGGAGAGGTGGAGCGTGAGGTCCAGGTCAATGTAGACCTGGCGCGGCTAAACGGATACGGCCTTTCGTTCGGGCAGCTAGTCAGTGCGATTCAGAACCAGAACCTGACGATTCCGGGAGGCCTGGTCGATGTGGACCGGATGAGTTACCTGATCCGGGTAACCGGTGAATTTAACGATCCGTCTGAAATTGAAGATCTGGTCGTGGCACGCCCGATGGGTGAAGGCCCACACGGCCCGGGGCTCGTCTATATGCGTGATGTAGCCGAGGTTATGTTCGGTTTTAAGGACCGATCCAGTTTTTCCCGACTCCGCTCCTACAAACTGGATGAGAACGGGGGAGGGTTTACAGAGGTTGATCCGTCCGCAGTCTCGGACAACCAGGTGATCAGCCTGAATATCAAAAAGCGGCCAGGAGTCAACATTCTGGAGACAGCTGACGGGGTTATGCAGACGCTGGAGGAGTTCGCGCTTCCACCCGGAACGAATGTGGTGATCACCGGCGATATGAGCGACCAGATTATGATATTGATCTCCGACCTGGAGAACAGTATCATCAGCGGGATGCTCTTTGTCGTGCTTGTGCTGGTCTTCTTCCTTGGAGTCAGAAATGCGCTTCTGGTAGGTACGGCTGTGCCATTGTCGATTCTCGTCGGCTTCATCGTCCTCTTTTCGTTGGGTTACACCGTTAATTTTATCATCCTCTTTAGCCTGATTATCGCTCTTGGCCTGTTGGTAGACAACTCGATTGTGGTTGTGGAGAATATCTATCGGTACCGTGAAATGGGGTATGAGAGGTTTGAAGCAGCCAAGCTCGCGACCGATGAAGTGGGATATGCACTGATTGCGGCAACCTCAACCCTCCTTGCGGCCTTTGTGCCAATGGTCTTCTGGCCTGGAATTATCGGCCAGTTTATGAGCTATCTCCCCCTGACCCTTATCATTGTTCTGGTCTGCTCGTTGTTTGTGGCTTTGGTACTCTACCCGGTTCTTACCGCTTATCTGGTACGGCTCGATAATGAAGAAAAGGTACCGGTCTCAAGTTTTCTGAAAGGGGTGTTCATCGCATCCGGCCTTTTTCTGGCAGTAGCAGTCGGGATGTCCAACTTCACCACGCTGGTGGTATCACTTCTGACGATCCTTTTCTTCTACGTCACCTATCGCTTTTTTATCAAACCGTTATCCGAACGATTTACTGAAAAGCTGCTTCCCGCCGTTGTGGAGGGGTACCGAAATTTTCTGAACTGGATGCTTCTTCGCGACTACAGCGGCAAATATGCCATGTTGAAGAATACATTGGCACTCGGGAGTCTGACAGCCGCACTGCTGTTTGCCATACTTGGCGGGGTCATCTCGATCTTCTCGCCGGCTGGTACTCTGCTATATGGAATTGCCGCTGTTCTGTCTGTAATCGGCCTGGTCCTGATTTTGGTTCACCTGATAGAGGCAATTTATCTTGGCGGACAAACCTCGATCTATATCGGGCTTCTTCTCGGGCTCTTTGTTTCATTTATTCTTTTTGCCGTCTCGGTAAGAGAGCCGGTAGAAGCAACCGTCTGGTATTATCTGTTGCTGCTGCCCGTTCTGCTTGTCCTGATCGGTTTCGTCGGTCGGTTTCGCAGATCTGACAAACCGCTGATCCTCACGGATAACCGATCGCTTCTGCTCAATTCGGTCATGGGTGTTCTGGTCAGCATTTTCTTTCTGTTCAGTATGGCTCCGACCGGTGTCGAATTCTTTCCGGAGACGGATCCGAACAATATTGTGGTTCAGCTGGAAGGGCCGATCGGGATGAATATTGATACCAGCAACGAAATTGCGGAGGAGGTTCAGAGCCGGATCTATCGCCTGATTGATGAAGATCCGCTGGTGAAGGCGAATGTCAAGAGTGTCCAGACCAGCGTCGGGGTAGCAGGCGATCTCTTCTTTGGAGGTGGGGGGCCGAGTGCGGAGCGCTCCAGCATCACGATCAATCTTGTTGATTTTGGTGATCGCTCGGAGCCTTCCGGTATGACGATGAACAAGATTCGTGAAATTGTGCGTGATATTCCGGATGTGATTGTAAACATAGACGGAGAGCAGCAGGGGCCTCCGACGGGAGCACCGGTAAACATTGAAGTTTCCGGTGAGAATTTCGACGAAATAGTCCGGATCACTCGTGAACTGACCGATATCCTGGTTGATGCTTCCGTGACCGGATCAATCCCCGGGCTGGTCGATGTGCGAAACAATGTGAGTGGAGGCGTACCGGAATACCGGATCCTTGCCGACTACGAAAGAGCGAGCCGATTCGGCCTCAGTATGGCGGATATTGCACAGACGATCCGTATTGCGAACAACGGGCTGGAGGCGAGCAAATGGCGTGACGGGGAGGATGAATATGATATCACCGTCCGTTTGAAAGAGGAGGATCGTCAGGATCTGGAGAGTCTCCGTGACCTGAATATCGGCACTATGGAGGCATTTATCCCACTGGCAGCTGTCGCTGATTTTGAGGAAGGAGTTGGCCTTGGAAGCATTACGAGGCTCAACCTGCAGAGGACGGCGACTGTTGAGGGTCAGGCAGCCCCCGGGTTTAGTGGCCCGGAGATACTGGCTGTGGTTCAGGAGAGGCTGAGTGAGTATGAAGCGGATCTTCCGGCCGGGTACAGTATGGAGTACACCGGGGAGAGTGAAGATCAGGAAGAGGCCTTCGGATTTCTGACTACCGCTTTACTGGTTGGTTTTGCCCTTATTTTTCTCGTGATGCTCGCCAAGTTCAACAGTGTAGTATCGCCTCTCATCATTATGCTGGCTGTCGGGCTGAGCCTGATCGGGGTGTTGCTCGGGTTGGTTCTGAGCCGGACTGCATTCGGGCTGATGACCTTTATCGGGATTATCTCCCTTGCCGGGATTGTCTGTGTGAACAACATTGTTCTGCTGGATTATGTGAAACAGTTGTCAGAGAGCGGCAAGTCGAAAAAAGATGCAATCATCGAGGCTGGTGTGATCCGATTTCGTCCTGTACTGCTGACAGCACTGACCACTATTCTGGGACTGGTGCCTCTCACCTTCGGGATCAATGTCGACTTTGTAAACCTCTTTGTGAATTTTGATCCGAATTTTCAGATTGGATCTGAAAACACGGCATTCTGGGGCCCGATGGGGATTGCGATTATCAGCGGCCTGACCTTCGCCACTTTTCTGACCCTGGTTGTGGTACCGGTCCTTTACTCCGCGTTCGACTCCTTTTCCAGGAAAGTCAGCCGGATCGCCAGAGGATAACAGATTTCAGGGACGAACAGGAAACGTAGAGCATACGGGGGCGCCTGCATTCGAATTTCGAACTGCAGGCGATCCCCATTTTTCTTATTTTCCGTCAATCGTTGGTTCTTCCACCGCCAGAGAAGATTGCCTTTTTTCAAGCCTGTGCGATAGTCGGCCAGATTCAATACCTTGTATCTGCATTTGATACGATATTCGTTTTTAATCTAACCAGACAACCCTTGATTCAGCGACTACAAACCCTGTTTCTGATCCTGGCAGGAGTCATCAACCTGTTTATCTTCTTTACACCTCTTTACCGGCATGCAGTTCGTGATCCGCAGGGCTGGATTGGCACCGGTTTTGCTATCTTTTTGACCGGCGCAATGCTATTTGCTGTTGTTTCCACCTTTTTCTACAAGAATCGTAAAAGACAGCTTGTCTGGGTAAAAGCAGGAACCTGTTTTCAGATTGCCGCACTGGCAGTAGGAACGTCGATTCTTTTTACTCTTGGAGGTTTCGGAACCTTTCTGTTGACGGAAGCCCTGAGCCTCTTTTTCATCCTGATTGGACTGATTTCGTATTGGCAGGCTGGCAGATTTATTAAAAAAGATGAAGAGCTTGTCCGTTCCATGGACCGGATTCGATAGCCAGAGTCTATTTTGAAAAGTCAACCTGATCAACCTGCCTGCTACCCGCGACTGAAGGTGTTCTCCATACTCGGTGCAGGGATGATTGCAATCGGTTTTTCCCCCATCCTTGTACGGTTTGCTACCGATGTGGAACCGATGACTCTGGCCGCATTGCGAACCCTGTTTGCCGCACTTATTCTGCTTCCATTCTGGTACCAGCGCAGGACACCGCTTGCGCAGCTCAAATCAAACGGAGTTGATATCCGAATGGTGATGCTGGCAGGGTTCTGCCTCGGCCTCCACCTTACCTTCTGGATTGCATCACTCCACTACACCAGCATTGCATCTGCAACAGTACTGGTCTCCATCCAGCCAGTTCTGCTGATTGTCGCCGAGAGTCTTTTTTTCAAACGCCGTTTTGCACCGGTTGTCTGGACAGGTGTTTTACTAGCCTGTTTCGGGGCAGTCTGGCTGGGAGTGCTGGATATGGGTCAGGAGAGCCTTTTTGTGGATGCGCCATTCGGTAATTTCCTTGCCCTGGTCGCAGCTGTTATCTTCGTTTTCTATTTTCTAATCGGCCGTAAAATCCGGCAGAAAGCCGAGTGGATCGACTATGTGTTTCACCTCTATCTGCATGCAGCGGTTACCTGTATCGTCCTGACTCTGATCTGGTCCGGCGGGCTTCCCTACCTCTCCTCCATGGCACTGTTGGTTGGGCTCGGCCTGGCGATCGGGCCGACCATTATCGGACACGGCTCGATCAACTATGCAGTGAAATATATTTCACCCACCCTGATCTCAACACTGATTCTGTCTGAAATCGTTTTTGCTGCAGTAATGGCCTACTTTCTGTTTCAGGAGTCTCCGGGAACCTGGTCTGTGGTCGCAATGATTACAATTGTGAGCGGGGTCGTCCTCAGCCTCTCCCACAAAGCGGAAACCCTCCCGGAAAAACGCCGGCTTTGAAAGGTCAATATCTTCTGAAGTACTGTAAATACTCCCTTTTAGTTTAAATCAAATAAATTCCTTACTTTGCTGTAATGCATTGAATACGATTAGTGTCATGTGAGACATGACACCAGGCTGTTTTTGTTGTGGATACAGAGTTAAAGCAGTAACTTGCAGTTGGTTTGAGGAACATTGACCTATGCAACAGTGTACAACGTGAAGAGAACGTTGGTTAACGGAGTCGATAAACGATCTTTCTTGAGATTTCGTTATAGCGTACAAACAGATGGCATGGCAGCTCCATTCGTTTATATCCATGACATCTTCACATTAGGAAACTTTGAAAAACCCGGATTTTTCAAAGCCTCCCATTAGTGTTACTACGGTAACTATCTCTGTTAATACAACAGGTCAACATATGATTACTACGAGAGCAGTCTCCAACGGAATGGCGATTGCCGCTGTTGTGCTGTTTGCGGCAGCCTTTCAAGGGTGCAGTTCTACCTCGGATGAATCAATGGATCAGGGTAACCAGCTTCCGGTTACCGTACTGGAACCAATTGAACGTGATTTTGCCGATATCAGGAAGGAAGGGGTTCTTCGAATGATCACTCACTACAGCTCCAACACCTATTTTTTGCATCAGGGTGTGGAAGTCGGGTTCGAATATGAGCTTTTAAAAGCATTTGCCGAAGAACATGGCCTTGTACTGGAAACGGTCATTGTCGGTGCAAATGAAAATCCGTTTGATTTGTTGAACTCCGGCGAAGGCGATGTGATTGCGGCGAACTATACCGTAACTCCCGAGCGACAAGAAGCAGTCCGTTTTACGAATCCATACAACCTTGTTAATCAGGTTGTGGTCTACTCGGATGGCAACCGAAACACCCCCTGGACCCTGGAAGAGCTCTCCGGATCCGGAATCCCGATAACCGTCCGGAGAAACAGTTCCTACTACGTCCGTTTGCAGCAGTTACGAAAGGAGGGGCTCGAGCTAAATATCCGCCTTGCAGCCGAAGATATGGATACTGAATCGCTACTGTTTCAGGCTGCACGGGGAGAAGTCAGGGCGACGATTTCGGATGACAACATGTTCTTCGCAGCGAACCGGTATATGGAGGGGTTGATCGAAGGCCCGGTCATTGCAGAGAAGGATACCATTGCATGGGCAATCCGGGAGAACTCTCCGGAACTGGAAGTGAGGATGAACCGATTCCTGTTGAAACATTTTCGCTTTACGGACGACCGTGAGGAGCCGAAACGGTCCGCATTTCTGAATATCCTTCGTCAACGCTATTTTGAAGGGGGCTCTCAGATTGCCGAATATTATAATCCGGAGTGGAACTACTCAAATACCGGACTGATTTCACCGTACGATGAAATTGTGCAGGAGGTTTCCGATTCTCTTGGCCTGGATTGGCTGATGATCTCCTCTATGATTGCACAAGAGTCGCAATTTAATCCCTATGCAAAGAGCTGGGCTGGTGCCGTTGGCCTGATGCAGATCATTCCGCGGTTTTCTGACGTTGAGTATGAAGCACTCTATGATCCGGAGATGAACATTCGGGAGGGTGCCCGAATCATCAAAGAGCATCTGGACCACTATGCGTATCTGGATTCACTGAATCAGTGGTCGTTTGCACTTGCTACCTATAATGTCGGGGTTGGGCATATGGCCGATGCGAGGCGTCTGGTTCTGGATAGAAACAAGGACCCAAATAAATGGCAGAATGTTGAAGATGCACTCCTGGATCTGATGCAGCGCAGATATTACCAGGATGCCCGTCACGGGTTTGCTCGTGGAATCGAGACGGTTCAATATGTCAGAGAGATTATGAACCGGCATCAGATGTATCAACGGGTGGTTACGATTGCCGAACAGAGGGCGCAATCTGGCACAGGAAGATTTGGAATGGGTACTGTGAGCCTGCCCTGAAACATTGTGTAATCTGTCAGGATACCTTGAAGACGATCATTGTCATGTCATCCGAAAGGGTGTCTCCTGAATAGGCGAAAACCTGGTCGACAATTGCCTGCTGGATCTCTTTTGCTCCATGTTCCCTGTTTGAGAGAATTGTCTGAAATAGCCTCTCCTCGCCAAACTCTTCCTCCTCCTCATTGAAGGATTCCGTCACACCATCTGTATACATCACCAGGATGTCACCGGTCTTGAGTTCCACATCAATCTCCTTGTAGGGTACGCTGGCTGGCATAGCGCCGAGAATCAGTCCGCTCTCGTCGAGCTCTTCCGGAGTGTCGGAGCCTGATCGAATCAATACAGGCGGGTTGTGGCCTGCATTTACATATCTGAGTCGTTTTTCTTTGTGAAAGAATTTGGCCCAGAAGAAGGTGACAAACTTGTCACTCGGTGTATTCTCGTGGATCAGGTCGTTGATCCTTCCGGTGGCATCAGCCAGGGTGATCTCAACCGGTAGCAGGACGTGCAACATCGATTGCAGATTGGCCATCAGCAGGGAGGCGGGGATCCCTTTCCCGGTGACATCACCAATCGCGAAAATGGAGTTTCCATCCGGAGACTGTACGATGTCAAAATAATCTCCTCCGATTTTGCTCGAAGGTATGTTAACTCCCGCCAAATCAAGGCCCGGAACTTCCGGGATCGGATCAGGGAGTAGCCCCCGCTGGATAGTTCGTGCAATTGAAAGCTCCTCTTCCAGCCGCTCCACTTCAATCCTCTCGTTGAGAAAAATCGTCTTTTGTATCGAGAGGATCGTCAGGTTTCCGAGAGATTCCAGGAAATGGAAATCAGAATCTTTGTAACTCTCCCGGTTCGCCCGCTCTCCAACGCCTACTACAGCGGTTTTTTCACCCTGGAGCGTCAGGCTGATCATCGCTGTAATCCTGTTCTCTTTCAGGAAGGGATGAACCGTCAGAGGCCCCTCGGGATTGTACTGAATACCGTCGGACAGGTCAAAAAGCTCCTGTTTTTCATTTTTGCCGGGATTCCGTTGCAAGCCGTTGCTGCCGAGGAGTTCCAGCTTGTCATTCACCTTGTAGATGAGAAAAAAGTTCCGGATCAATAGCTGGCCAAGCAGAGCAAATTTGAAGGTGTTTGCGATTTTTTCCCGGTCGACCATTGCGCTGAAATCTTTGGAGAGATCGAACAGCGTATTCAGTTCATAGACTCTTCTGTCCAGGGTACGGTTGATATTTCGCATCTCGCTGAACATCCGGGAATTTGCGATGGCTACGGATGAGATAATGGTCAGGCTTTCAACAAATTCGATTTCATGTTTATTGAGGGGTGAACCGTTCGCCTTGTTACCGAGATACAAATAACCGAGATGGTGGTTGCTTGTGCGGAGATTGAAAAAGAGGCCGCTCTCCTGTTTTTTGAATAGACTGGGTGGTGAGAGAGGTTCGAGGTTCGGGTCGATGACGTTTTTCGGGATCGATTGGCTCTCCCAGGAGAGTTGAATCTGCTCTCCCTCGCTGACCAGCCCCTTTCCCTTAATGCGTGAGACCCGGTACGTTCCCGATTCCGGTTCGTGGATCAAAATTGCAGCACGGGTAACCAGCAGCTTTCCCATGGTAATGAGCAGGAGATTGTTTAATACAAAATCAGTCTCCCTCGATTCGATTAGCAGCCGGCTGGTTTCAAGCAGGGTTTTCAGCTTGAACCTGGATTGATATTCCTCTTCTGTACGACTCGATTTCACAATTCAGGATCGTTTTTTGTACATCCGTATTTCGTTGCCATTTTTCGTCTTCATATAGATGACCTCGTCCATCAATTTTCGAATCAGGTAGACCCCGACTCCGCCTCTTTTCTTTTTTATCATCTGCTTTTGCAGATCCGGTTTGCTGTAGGTATCCGGATTGAATGCCAATCCGTGGTCAAGCAGTGAGATTCGGATCTGATTGCCCTCGAAGCTGACTGTAATGACAACGGTCTGATTTTCATCAAAATCATAGGCATGTTTAATGATATTGGTACATGCTTCATCGACGGCAAGGCGAATATTGGAGACCTCACGGTCACTGAATCCGAATCGGTTTGCATGTTCCGCCACGAAATCTCTCACATCGGCCAGATTGGCCGTTGAAGCATAAATCTTCATCGTGTATGTTTGATTGTCAGTCACTGGCGGGGGGAGATTACTTGTCTGCGTTGATGAATCTCTCTATCGCCTCTTTTTCATCCGGAAAGATGTCATAGAGGGTGGGAAATCCGAGGAGGTCAAACACATTGTACACCTTCTCAGTCATGTTGGTCAGTTTGATATCGCCTCCAAGATCCCTTACGTCTTCGATATAGGCCATAAAAACACCGAGGCCTGCGCTGGCGATGTATTCCAGCTGACGACAGTTCACAATGATGGAGTGTTTGTTCGTATCGATGAGGGTTTTCAACGAGTCTTCCAGTTTGGACGCGGTATGGGCATCCAGTTCTCCCTGAAGTTCCAGTACATGAACGTTCTCAACCTGCCTGTGGTTAATTTTGAAGTTTTTCATCGCAATGAGCGTTGAGTTAATGGCATTTTGCTGAATATAGAACTCTCAGGGGTCGCGGAAAAAAAAATCATCATATTCGTTCAGAAACTAATCCTCCGACAGGTAATCCTGACGGGTTAACCAAAACCATGCATGTCAGCTATTTCTCATAGCTGATAAAGTAACGTCTGTTGTCATGTCAATAGATTCCGCCAGCCGGCTGAGCCCCGTACGAGTATGGTTGACATGACACTGGTATGGAAGTGTTTACGTAATCGGAGATGAATAGATGCACAAAAGACCCGGAGTGGAATAAGGCAACACACGTTTCAGGTGTGTTGCCCTGACTATTCATCAAGAGAGACGCTACTTGAGCGCTCTTTAATGTAGTAAAATTAATAGATTATCCACAACTAATGTTTGAGCTACGACAGGATGCAGCCCTGGAGTAAATTATGAATCAAGCTACTATTATCGGAATTGGAGAGTTGCTGTGGGATCATTTTCCTGACGGACGAAGGCCGGGGGGAGCTCCGGCCAATGTGATCTACCATACTGTCTGCCTGGGGAACAGGGGGATTTTGATAAGCCGCGTAGGGGACGATTCGGACGGGAGGGAATTGACGGATTATCTTCGCGGGAAGGGGATCGATACAGATACCGTTCAGGTCGATCGTGACAAGCCGACCGGCTGGGTAACTGTTGATATTTCAACTGAAGGCGACCCCTCCTATACCATTGCTTCACCGGTTGCATGGGACTATATCCGGTTTGAAGAGCGGCTTGAAGGTCTTGCAGTGGAGACGGATGCTGTTGTATTCGGAACACTGGCGCAGAGATCGGAAGTCTCGGCTGAGACGATAAGGCAATTTCTCCGGCAAAGCGGTGAGCATGTGCTGAAGGTGCTGGACCTGAACCTGAGGCCCGGAACAGATTCAGAAGAGTTGATCAGAACCTCACTGATGATGGCCGATATTTTGAAGGTAAACCTGGAAGAGTGGGATCTGCTCACACAGATGCTGGGAGTCACTTCTCCGGAGACGATTTTGATGGAAAAGTTCCGGATATCGGGTATCTGTCTGACTCTCGGCAGGAACGGGAGCCGCTGGATCGATGCTGATCGTCAGATTGAGCAGGCTGCTTACCCGTCAGACAGCTCAACCGGAGATGCTGTTGGCCTCGGAGATGCATTTACCGCTGTATTGACTTCGGAGTTGGTAAAAAGGATGGACCCGGTGGATGCGATGAGGAATGCCAGTCGATACGCCGCGATCATTGCCGGAAAAAAGGGCGGAATGCCGGCAATCTCCGCGAGTGAGCGAAATTTATTGGAGTAGGCAGTCAGTTACCCCTCGTTAGCAAGTTCGTCCACCCAGGATTCGGTGTTGAACTCCTCGTTCAGTTTTTTTTGAAGGCGTTCAGCCATATGTATGGTAGCCACATTGCCGATACGGACCCTGAACCAGACATCCCCGGTACTCTCATCCCCATGTTTCACAACATAGGCGTGTTCAAAACCCTGGGTTCTCCAGAGTTCGGCTCGTTGTCTGGCTTTCTCTTCCGACCGCCAGGATTGTACCTGAACCGTGAAAGGCCCGTTTTCTGCATATTCAATAAGAATCGGTTCCGGTTCAGCCTCTGCGGCCTCTTCTGCCAGTCTCGCTTCTCTTTCCGCTTCTGCACGTGCAAGGCTGTCACGCCTCATCTCTTCCAGTTCGGCCTGCCGAACCTGTTCCAGGGAATCTTCGTGCGCCTGCTGTTCCATCAGCTCCTGTTGCTGAAGTTCTTCCTCACTGGGCCCGCAGGCATAGAGAAGAGAGGCAGAAAGCGTTGCGATCACTGCAAAATAGAGAATATCTTTCATTGGAGAGAGGGTTGTGTTGAATCCGATCTGTGGCAGCCGGTTTGAATGATGAAAATTTTATCCGGATCAGAGAGCCGGATGCCCCGAAACTTCCAGAACTTACTTGTTTGTAACTATTTTAACAACCGGAGGAAAAAAATGAACTTTTTTGACCCATAAAATAATCTTATCTTAATGTAGACTGATTTTAAATAAAGGACAAGTGGGTTGGTTTACACTTCGTAAACTTCGTTTTTTGATACAGAACGGTGCCGGATTGTGCCTCTCTGCATGGGCAGCAGGGGCGCGGCGGCCAGCTTGCTGCCAGCCAGACATGGAGTATTCTCCGTACATGCTTCTTGAAGTAAAACATCTTGAGAAATCGTTTGAAAAAGGAGTCCCTGTTGTAAACAGGGCATCCTTTGATGTGCGTGAAGATGAAATTTTTGCTCTTCTTGGGCCAAGCGGTTGTGGCAAAACAACGACTCTCCGGCTCATTGCAGGATTTGAACAACCTGATGCCGGGGAGGTCAGACTGAATGGAAAGCTGCTTTCGGATGTCAGAAACCAGGTAGCTCCTCAGAACCGTGGTATCGGCTTTGTTTTTCAGGACTATGCCCTCTTTCCCCATATGTCTGCCCTCGACAATGTAGCGTTCGGGTTAACCGGCCTTCCGAAACATAAGCGGAAAGTGTTTGCTGAGGAGGTTCTCTGCCGGACCGGGATGGGGGACCATAAAGACCGGGGGCCATCGGAGCTCTCCGGAGGGCAGCAGCAACGGGTAGCATTGGCGAGGGCGATTGCGCCCAAGCCGCAGCTTGTACTGCTAGACGAACCCTTCTCCAATCTTGATGCAATGCTTCGGGATTCTACGCGGAAGGAGGTTCGCGCCATCCTTAAAAAGGCAGGGATGAGTGCTGTTCTGGTCACTCACGATCAGGAAGAGGCTCTCTCTTTTGCAGACCGGGTTGCCGTAATGAATGAAGGGCGCATCGAACAGATCGGAACTCCTGAAGAGGTCTATTATAAGCCAAAAACAAAATTTGTCGCTCAGTTTCTTGGCAGAACCAACCTTTTTGAAGCGGAGACAGAGGGCAGTGGCGAGATTCAAACCAAGATTGGCCCCCTGAAACTGGACTGCAAGGCGTGCGGTAAAGTTCTCTGTTCCATTCGTCCGGAACATCTCACCATCGAAAAACCGAATGGTGTCCAGCCGGGGGAGACCGGCTTGATTGTTGCCCGCGAGTTCAAGGGGCACGACATTACCTACCATGTTCTCTTCAAGGGAGAGCGTTTTATCGTCCATACGGACAATCGTATCCTGTTCAATACCGACGATCCCGTTATTTTGAAAGCACTTGAACCCGCTGTCGTACTTCAGGATACCATGATACAGTAAGAGTGGTTCTTTGAAGACGGCAACACTATCCATCCGGCCGAGACTGAAGGGGCAACGAGACAGAGAGTGCCCGATATTCTATATTCTCCGGCACTGATTAAGAGCTATGGGCCGGGGACAGAGCAGAGGATTGTGATTTGGTTTTGTATTGCCTTCGTCCCTATTATCTTCTCGTATGCGAACTATTTTGTTTTTACTGCTGTTTCCTGTTACGATCTATTCACAAAGCCTATCGGTAAGCCCCACCAGCTTTAAGGGGTGGGGGCAGACGCCGGGCATGAGTGAACTATCCGTCTCGTACAAAAACGTTTCCATCCATTATTTCTACGTGTACCGAACATATTATGGATATTACAGGCATCGGGGAGAGCTTGTATATGCAGGGCATTCACAATCTACGTTTGCGATCTCCTATCTCCCAGTAAGCATTTATGATATAGTGAGAGCGGGTGTCATGCTTTCAGAAAAAAACTTTCCACTGGAGAATGGTGCAAAACTTAATTTCTGGCTGGAAGGCGGGGTAGATATTGGCCGGTTCAGGATCTCTTATGTCCATATCAGCAACGGGTTCGGTATCCTGCACGAACTCAATCCCGGTATGGATACGATTCGATTTACGGTCAATTTGTAGTAACCATACTCTTGCGGGGCCAAATCTCTTCGACTTACCCCACACCGCATGGTTGACATGACACTAGTGTCTTGTAACCCCGCCGGGACTCGAACCCAGATCTAAAGCTTAGGAGGCTTTCGTTCTTTCCGGTTGAACTACGGGGTTAAAATGCCGGCAGAAGTGTGTAAAATAAAAAAGGTGAGCTTCATCAGCTCACCTTTTTTGTATCAATCTAAAAAAGATATTCCCACTTCAATCAGTTAGAAAACTGATCAGGTGCAAGCGGGTGTGATTCAGCAATCCGGTTTAGTACACAACCCGGTGTGTCCGTATCCATTTGCGCTGTTGTACAGGGTATCGGATGTTTACCAAGGCCCCGCTGGTCAATACGGTCTTCACTGATTCCGTTGTTTACATAGAACTCACGAACTGCATTCGCTCTCCGTACACTCAGTCTGAGGTTGTACTGGTCTCCACCAATGTGATCTGTAAAGGCATCAATGCGAACACGGGTATCTGTGAATTCACGAAGCTGCTCCACATTTTCGGCAAGCAGCCTGGCTGCATTGTCTGAAATCGTGTGCAGGTCAAATCCGAAGTGGACAGAGTTCAGGGATTCAACAATCTCCGGCTCCGGCTCTTCCTCTTCTACTTCCTCATAATCATCCTCAACCTCTTGCATCGGTTCAGGTTCTTGCTCTTCCATGACAGGTTCAGCAACGGGTTCCGAAGACCGGCAGCCTGTTGAGATAATAAAGACTCCAAATAGTAAACATACAATCGAAAGAATGTTCAGTGATTTCATTATTGAAAAATTTGTTGTGTAGACCGTTGGTGAAAATGAACGATAAATCTACTAAATGCTGAGATTCTTTAAAAACCTATTTTATTTTTCTTGTTCTGATCAGGAAGTGTTTAAAAATACTGAACTTTTGTACCTTACGGGAAAAAATTATTTATATCTTTTATACTCTGGGATCAAATAATGAGAATTAAGAGAGAATTTAATGTAAATACCCGGGTTTTTTGGGAAAAGTATTGCTGGATTTAAAGCCGTATCAAGGTTATATTTGCAACCCTTCGTTTGGGGCTATAGCTCAGCTGGCTAGAGCGTCGCGCTGGCAGCGCGAAGGTCCG
>JBBDRW010000069.1:0-42265 GCA_040905265.1 Balneolaceae bacterium
CAACTGTCACGGCCTGGATGGTCTCAATCTTCGGGTTCAAGATGCAGATCACCCCGATAGCAATCAGCCTGATCGGGATTTTCTTCCCGTTTCTCTTTTTCGGCCGTGAAAAATTCCGAAACCTTGCAGAAGCGATGATCGGTTTCGGAATTCTCTTTATCGGGCTTGAATTCATCAAGGATGCGGTACCAAACATTCAGGATAACCCTGAGATGTTTATGTTCCTTGACTCCTTTACCGACTTCGGCTTTGCTTCTATCCTTCTCTTTGTCGGTGCCGGAACTATATTAACTCTCTTGACACAATCCTCCTCTGCCGCGACGGCCATCACGCTCGTTATGCTCTTTCAGGGGTGGATCGATTTTCCGATCGCCGCCGCCATGATTCTGGGTGAAAATATCGGAACAACTATCACCGCCAATATCGCCGCTCTTGTCGGCAATGTCCATGCAAAGCGCGCCGCTCGCTTTCACTTTATCTTTAATGTCATCGGGGTCATATGGATGCTGGCGATATTACAGCCATTTCTCCAGGGAATCGATGGAGTCATGCAATTCTTCTCACCCGATATCGGGTCGGTCTTTGATGATAATGACATCGCGAGGGCCAATGCAACCCTGGCTCTCTCGCTCTTTCACACGGTCTTTAATATAACCAATGTACTGCTCTTGTTCGCTTTTGTACCCCGGATCATCAAACTGGTTGAGAGACTCCAGAAAGACAAGGAGGACCTGAAGAGCCCGTTCCGGCTCCAGTATATTTCCGCAGGCATGATGTCTTCCGCTGAGCTCTCGATTGCACAGGCGCACAAGGAGATTGAACAGTTTGCCAAGCTCATTGAGAAGATGCATTTCAGCTTTGCAGGCCTCTTTTTCAAGAAGCAGAAAATGCAGGAGAAGTTTCTGGAGAAAATCAAAAAGCGGGAACAGATCACGGATAATATCGAACTGGAGGTGGCTGAATACCTGACACGGATATCCGGAGCTAACCTGTCTGAATCTGCCACACGCCGCATTCGTAACATGCACAGTATCATCAACGACCTGGAGAGAGTCGGTGACATCTATTTTCAGATGTCCAAGACATTTGAACAGATGCAGGCCGGAGAGATCGAGCTTCCTGAAGATGCCATCAGTGAAATCGGGAGTATCCTCGACCTGATCCACAGTTCCATTCAGATCGTCCGCGAAAACCTGGATAAAACCAATGGAGATGTCAATCTGGACAAGGCAATTCTGATAGAGAATCAGATCAACCACCGGCGGGATGAGCTGAAGAACTCCCACTATCGAAGGCTGGAGACGGGTGCCTACTCAACCAAAGCTGGGGTCATGTACCTGGATTATCTGACACGACTCGAGAAGATCGGCGATCACCTATTCAATGTAAACGAGTCTCTGGCCGACCGCAAAGCGTTCAAGTCGGGATACGAAGAGGTTGTCCGAACCGGAAACCGTTGATTTTGACCGTTCCCCGAAGGCGAGTTGACACCAGTGTCTTGTCAAGTATGCGATATGGGGGGTTGTCGACACCAGGTTAATCGATGCCGTATTCACTCGCCATGATAAAGAGCGGCTGCTTTTCGAAGCTCTTGTAATAGGGGCGAAGACGGTCCGTATTGTAGTGCTTCTCGACATTCACAAACTTCTTGCGGCTGGTAACGGTTTCTATCGGAATGTTGCTGTACTGCCCTTTCTTCAGAACCACCATACGTCCGGTAATTCCATCCAGTATCAGGTCCAGAGCCAGGTTCCCGTAGGCCATCGGTACAATGGAGTCGATCGCATCAGGATCGCCGCCCCGCACAATATAGCCCAGTTTCTGGTTGATCGTACTGATCTTGCGCCCATTGTTAAATTTCGGTGAGAGCCGTTTCAGCTCTTCTGAAATCATATCCCCGATACCTCCCAGCTTCTTGTGGCCGTATGCATCCGTGGTCGCATCCTCAAACATCATCTCGCCACCTTCAATCATCGCCCCTTCGGAAATCAGAACCATGGAATAACGGCTCGGATTTCTGTTCCGGTCATAGACCAGAAGATCCGCAAGCTGTTCGATATTAAACTTGTGTTCCGGAATAACGCAGCGGTTTGCTGCACCGGCCATGGTCGGCAACATGGCGGTAAACCCTGCATACCTGCCGAATACTTCCATAACCAGAAATCGCTCATGAGACCCGGCTGACGTCCGGAGGCTGTTTGCCAGTTGAATCGTCCGGGTAACACACGTACTGAAACCGATGCAATAGTCGGAGCCCGGTACATCATTATCCATCGTTTTCGGAATGGCAACTACCTTTACCCCCTCCTGGTGCATCCTCACCCCGTAACTGAGGGTATCGTCTCCACCAATCGGAATCAGATAGTCAACCCCAAGAAAGTCGAGATTCTTCAGGACATCCGGGGTCAGGTCATTAACGTCATCCTGATACTTGTCCTTCAAATGTTCCGGAACTTCACTCTTTTTCACCCTGCTGGGATTGGTTCTGGATGTATGCAGAAATGTACCCCCTGTTCTCCCGGCCCGGTTGACAATTGCTTCATCCAGCTCCTGATAATTGTTGCTGTTGTCGGCCTCCTTATCACGAATAATATCGATAGCTCCACCCCAGCCTCTGCGAATACCGATCACTTTATACCCTTCTCGTTCTGCACGAATGGTTACTGCACGAATGGCAGGGTTCAGGCCGGGCACATCTCCGCCGCCGGTTAAGATTCCAATAATACCTTTGATTTTATTGATGTTAGCCATAGTCAGTAGATGCAGTTATTCAAATTAAATGTACGTCCAGTAGTTACAGCAAGACAACAAATACAAAATATTTGGCAATTTGTCACATCCCGATTTGATAATTCTTATTAAATCAGCGCCCTGACATTTCCTGAATTTCATCCAGCCAGCTGTCAAAATGGTTCAGGATTGTAATGATATCTGTAACTTCACTCCATCGATTTCCACCTGTTGTGCACCGGCACCCGTAGTCAGAAAGAACAGAAAGATGAGTAGCAGGGCTGTCTGTTTCATACTTTTGTATCCTCAAACCCCTGTCGCCAGCCGGCCAGTGCATCGGAAATCGGGTAGCTCTGGCCTGAAATACCATTCACCAGTACGGCATCTTCGTGATAGAGGGCAGCATAACCCTCAAAATCACCTTCGGTTACGGTCCGGCTTACCTCGGCCCAGTAATCATCTACTCCGGCTGCCGGATCAGGCTGCTCGTTTGCCATCCATAAAAATAAAGCTGCCGATATAATTATTAATTTAAACATGGTACAGTGAATTTGTTAAACGTTGCCCAGGAGTCTGTCGGACTCCTGGGATAGAGGTAAGAATAGCCAAATTACAGAATGTTGCCAAGAGGCAGACTCTTGGCATACCACTATTACAATTGAATGTGGCATCACCAGAAAGCAAAACAATTGCAGATGGTTGAAATCTGTAAGTCTCATGAATCTTTTTTGTTCGATCCTGCTCGCTTCTCTATTTTTCCCGACATTGAACCGGGAATTCACACTCTTAACTCTGCAATCACGCCATGAAGCTAAAAATGCCCCATACGCTGGCTCTTCTCTTTCTCCTGATGGCAGCCGCTCTGGTTGCAACCTGGATAGTCCCCCAGGGCCAGTTCGAAACTGAAATTACTGAATCCGGACGAGAGGCAGTGGTTGCAGGCACATATGAAGTCTCTGAAGAGAAGGAACTACTGAACCCGCTCTCTCTGTTTACTGCCGTACCCCGAGCATTTGCAGATGCACAGGACATCATTTTTTTCCTCTTTATTATCGGCGGGGTTCTGGCAATCATGAGAAGATCCGGTGCGATTGACGCACTTCTCGGCAGGCTTCTTGAGCGGCTGGGTGGCAAACCGGGAGTCATGATCTTTACTATCGTCTTTGTATTCGCCCTCGGCTCGAGCAGTATAGGTGCAGCCGGAGAGTATATCCCGTTTGTCCTGATTCTGGTTGCACTCTGTAAGGCAATGAGAATGGATACCATGACAGCTGTCGGTATTATCGTGGCAGGATACGGAATCGGTTATGGTGTAGCAGCGTTCAATCCGTTCACTGTTGTCGTTGCACAGGGGATCGCCGAAATCCCGACCTATTCAGGCTGGCAGCTCCGGATCGGGCTCCTGATCCCGTTCGTGCTGATTGGTGCTCATCACGTCTGGAGCTACTCGCGAAGAGTCCGGCTTGACCCATCTGCAAGCCTCGTATTCGATATTGAACCGCCCAAAGGAGGCGCTCCTCCGGACCAATATCCACCGTTGAACTGGGGCCATGTTACAATCCTGATCTCATTCCTGCTTGCACTGGCTGTTGCCGTCTGGGGAATCGCCGCCAGAGGGTGGTACCTCTATGAACTGGGGGCTTCGTTTCTGATACTTGGCCTTGTCACTGCCATAATTGCAAGAATCGGGCCGAGTGATTCGGCGAAAGAGTTTGTATCGGGAGCAAGCGACCTGACGGAGACAGCGCTTCTGGTAGGCGTGGCACGGGGGATTGCCCTCGTGATGGAAGATGGACAAATCCTCCACACCATCGTCCACGGATTGTCAGTACCATTGTCAACGGTTGGCCCGGAACTGGCAGCGGTCGGCATGATGGTAATTCAATCTTTCCTCAACTTCTTTATCCCCTCCGGCAGTGGCCAGGCATTCGTAACCATGCCATTAATGGCGCCACTGGGAGATCTTGTCGGAATCACCCGACAGGTATCTGTTCTAGCCTATCAGTTTGGAGACGGATTCTCCAATATATTGATTCCGACCAATGCCGTCCTGATGGGAATTCTTGGAATGGCCGGAGTTCCGTACGACCGCTGGTTTCGTTTCTGTTTGCCATTGTTGCTGAAACTTACGGCAGCCGCTGCTGTTGTTCTGATCATGGCCGTGCTGTTCGGGCTTAGCTGAAAGTTGACCTCTTTTTTCTATATTGTCCACTATCGGTCAAATATACCAGGCTCCACATGAACAGTATCCTCATCCAATGAACTCTATCACTATCTCCAGGATAATTCCGGACAGAATTGTCCTGCTGCTTCCAATCCTGCTCCTTTTATCCATCTTCACCTCCTGCACAGATCGAGAAACGGCCGGAAGTGCCGATTCAGAAACCCCCGCTTTTGAAGAGATCTGGAAAATTGATGTCCACTCTCACATTTTTGATGAGATTCCCTACCTGGCAGAGCTGATGGAGCAAACCAACAGTACGGTTATTAACCTAAGCAACAGGGGAGCAGACGGCCACCTGGAGAGGATGCACGAAATCGGCGAATCCCTGGCCAACCGCTGGCCGCAGCAGTTTGCCTGGGGGTCTGCGTTCGACCTCACCAGGCGGGATGAACCAGAGTATGCGGAGGAGGTGAAGCAGGCACTGGACGAGACGTTTGCAAGCGGAGCACTGCTGGTTAAGATCTGGAAAGAGATCGGCATGGAGCTTCAAACTCCGGATGGAGAGTTTCTGATGGCAGACGATCCCCTTTTTGACCCTGTGTATTCCCATATGGCTGAACAGAGAATTCCGCTGATTGCGCATCTGGCCGATCCGATCGACGCATGGCGCCCTCTCGATCCGGAGAGTGTTCACTATGGATACTACTCCAACAACCCGGAATGGCACGTCTACGGAAATGACGACTACCCTTCCCATGAAGAGATCATGCAGGCACGGGACAACATCCTGGAAAAACACCCGAACCTGATTTTGATCGGCGCCCATAACGGAAGCATGTCTCACGACCTGGATATGATCGCAGAACGTCTCGACCGATACCCAAATTTCTATATAGAAGTATCGGCACGAACCCGGGACCTGACCCGCCACCCATCCGATAAAGTCCGGGAATTTTTTATAAACTACTCCGACAGAATCCTCTATGGGATTGATGTCACATGGAAACCGTTCCTTTCCGGGCCGAGAACAGATGAGCAGCAAAGAGCCTTCGCCGACCGTTATATCGACCGTTTCCGGCTTGATTACAGCTACTATGCTGGAAGCGGAACAATTACTTACAGCGGGCGTGAAGTAGAATCGCTTCATCTGCCCCGCGAAGTACTCGAGAACTTCTACTTCAGGAATGCCTTGCGGTTGATGCCGGATCTTGCCCGATAGCCCGCCCTCCACACGCTCTATATACGGCCGGACAGAAAATCGAACCGGACTGCTGTTTCCGGTTCTCAGCCGGTGTTCCGATCCCTGATCCAGACATTTTCACTTCCCAACTCATGGTATAGTCTTCTCGAATTATTTGTATATTTCAGGTTTGGCACGAATCTACAGAAACAACCCCATGAGCCGTACACAATCGAACGGAACGAATCCTGCTTCCAATGGAGCAATAGCCGCTGACCGTCCGATCATTGTGAAAGGGGCACGGGTCCACAATCTGAAAGAGATCGATGTTGAGATTCCCCGTAACCGGCTAACCGTTATTACCGGGGTTTCAGGTTCCGGAAAGTCGAGCCTGGCTTTCGATACCATCTATGCTGAAGGGCAGCGGCGCTATGTAGAGAGCCTGTCGAGTTACGCACGCCAGTTTTTGGAACGGATGGACAAACCGGATGTCGACTTCATGCACGGCATCTCGCCGGCAATGGCGATTCAGCAGAAAGCCACCAGTTCCAATCCCCGATCTACGGTCGGAACCTCTACCGAAATTTACGACTATGTGCGCCTTCTCTATGCACGAATCGGCAAGACGATCTCTCCGGCCTCCGGGAAACAGGTACAGAAGGATACGACAACAACTGTGATCGATGAACTCTATGAAGAGTGCGAAGAGAATAAAAAGTTCTACATCCTCTTCCCGATTCCCGACCGGCCGGGTCACTCCATGGATACAGAGCTTGATCTGTTGCGGGAGAAGGGGTATACCCGGATTCTTCGCCTGAAAGATGAAGAGATTCTTGACCTGAACCGGGATGAACCTGATCCCGGTTCGATCACCGTGTCAGGTTATCGCGTTCTTACCGACCGGCTTAGCCTTAAAAAGGATGAACAGACCCGAAGCCGGATGGCAGACTCCCTGGAGACCGCTTTCCGGGAGGGTAATGGCCGCTGCTCGGTAAAGCTCCGGGGCGGTAAAGAGTTTCCGTTCAGCGAACGGTTTGAGCGTGACGGAATGGAGTTTCTTGAACCAACTCCTCAAATGTTCTCGTTCAACAACCCGTTCGGAGCCTGTGACACATGTGAAGGGTTCGGCCGGGTAGCCGGTATCGACGAAGATCTGGTGATCCCCCATCCCGAGCTCTCAATTCGGGATGGAGCGATTGCACCGTTTACTTCACCCAAATTCAGCAAACACCTGAAAGATCTGGTGAAGGTCGCCGCACGATATGAGCTGCCGATTGACATCCCTTACCTCCATCTGGACGAGAAGGTGAAAAAATTGATCTGGAGTGGCAAGGATGAGTATATCGGGATTCGAAAATTCTTTGAAATGGTAAAGAACCAGTTCTACAAGGTGCATATGAGGGTTCTCTATGCCCGGTACCGCGGATACAGCCGGTGCCCGGATTGTGAGGGATACCGGATCAGGAAAGATGCCCACTATGTGAAAATCCAAGATCTCCATATCGGTGAAGTAACCGAAATGTCAATTGGACACGCCCGGGAGTTCTTTGAAAAACTGGTACTCACCGATTTTGAAAAGGAGGTTTCCGGGCAAATTCTTTTTGAGATCCGAAAACGGCTTAAATATCTTTATGAGGTCGGGCTCGACTATCTGACCCTTGACCGCCTGACCAACACGCTCAGCGGAGGTGAATCCCAGCGAATCAGCCTTGCCAATTCACTGGGAAGCTCCCTGATCGGAAGCCTCTACGTTCTGGATGAACCGACCATCGGCCTTCATCCCCGCGACAATGCACGGCTGATCTCTATACTGGAATCCCTGCGGGATATCGGAAACACCGTCCTGGTTGTAGAGCATGACCCGGAGATGATGCGGGCTGCCGATAACATCATCGACATCGGCCCGTTTGCCGGAAGAGACGGAGGAGAGGTCGTCTTTGCCGGCCCCTATGACAAATTGCTCGAATCCAAATCTCTGACGGGCAAATACCTGAGCGGAAGAAAGCGCATTGAAGTCCCACCAAAACGGCGAAAAGGTTCAGGAAAACAGATTCGGATTGAAGGTGCAAGAGAGAACAATCTGAAGAGTATAGACGTCGAGTTCCCCCTGAATACCCTGATCTGTGTGACCGGAGTCAGCGGATCGGGTAAATCGACACTTGTCCACGACACACTCTATGCGGCCATACAGAAGCAGTTCGGAACCTATAAAGAGAAAATCGGAAAACACAGAAGCCTGTCCGGCCTCAGCCATATTGAATCGGTCGAAATGGTAGATCAGAGCCCGATCGGACGCTCTACACGGTCCAATCCGGCAACCTACACCAAATCGTTTGACGGAATCCGAAACCTGTTCTCCAACACCCGTCAATCCAAAATCATGGGGTACACTCCCGGGCACTTCTCTTTCAATGTCCCTGGCGGGCGGTGTGAAACGTGTGAGGGAGAGGGGGTTCAGAAAATTGAGATGCAGTTCATGGCAGATATCGAACTGACCTGCGAAGCGTGCGGAGGTGCCCGTTTCCGGAAGGATATCCTCAACATCAAATACCGGGGGAAGAATATCTATGATGTGTTGGAAATGCCGGTCTCGGATGCCCTTGAATTCTTCGTTGATGAAGAGGCCATTACCGACAAACTGCGGCCACTTGAAGAAGTTGGCCTCGGATATCTGAAACTGGGGCAAAGTGCCACAACCCTGTCCGGCGGTGAAGCCCAAAGGGTAAAGCTGGCAAAATTTCTCTCCGGAAAAAACAGCGGGCCGACCTTATACTTTTTTGACGAACCGACCACTGGCCTCCATTTTGAAGATGTCTCCAGGCTCCTCGCTTCCTTCAACGAACTGGTTAACAACGGACACTCCGTTATCATTATCGAACATAATCTGGATGTCATCAAATGTGCCGATCATATCATCGATATCGGCCCGGAAGGAGGTTTCGGCGGAGGCAAAGTGGTTGCGACCGGTACACCGGAGAAAATCGCAGCCGTTGAAAAGAGCCATACCGGACAATTTCTTCGTAGTATCCTGACGGTTGCCTGAACCGCTCAGCCGTACTTTTTCGCAAACAACAGAAGTATTGACGGATTTTTCGAGGACTAAAACCAGCCAGGACCGATATCTAAAAGATCGAAACCACTTTTCGGCAGATCTCTTCGCAAAGTTCGCGAAGTTCGGGAGTCATCGCATTGCGGGTATGGGAGTCGATGTCAAGTTCACCGATAAACTCTCCGTTCTTCAGAATCGGTACTACGATTTCAGACTTCACATCGATACTGCAGGCAAGATAGTTGTCGGCCTTGCTTACATCCTGGACGACAAACGTATCCAGAGTGGCAGCCGCCTGCCCGCAGATTCCGGTTCCGAACGGTATTTTTTTATGGTCTGTCGGCTCTCCGGTATAGGGGCCCAGAACAAGCATCTCCTGCTCCTCTTTGGATGCGAGGTAGAAACCGACCCAGTCGAACGGTTCAACACTCTCTTCAAGAAGCTCACAAATACTCTGTAGTTTCTGCTCTCTGTTCTCCGTCCGGTTCAGGATAAGATCGACCTGGTGGAGCACTGTTTCATAGTCCATAATCTGACTGTTTGGGCGAATTTCTGTCCATCCGGACCTATTTAATACTGTTTGTTTGGATCAAGCCGATGATCCAACTGCCGCGCTTACAGATGAGCAGCTTCGTGTCCTGTCAACCACAACTGACTGCCTCGGATTCCTAATGTAAAATAGGGGGAATTGAGATCATATTCAGAACAGCCTCCAGCGAATGCTCTACTAACAGGCCTTCGTACTCCAAACGTACACTGGTTGACGGAATATTCCCGGCAGACCAGAATATTGACGGTTCTAAAATCGAGTAATGATCTCTATCTTTGCGCTCAATGGCAGAAATATTGATTGAAACGACGATGGATTTCACAGTCCTCTTTATGAGCACCGCAGCACTGCTTCTGGCGAGCTTCTCGTCGCTCTTTTCTGTCGCAAATCCCACGGCTGCAATGCCGATATTTCTCTCTCTGACTCACGATTATACAGAGAGCGAGCGAAAAATGAGTGCAAAATGGGCCTCTATCTATATGTTTTTCATATTGATGGTTTTTCTGTTTGTAGGAACTTATATCCTCAGTTTTTTCGGCATCAGCCTATCGGGGATCCGGATTGCCGGAGGGCTGATTATCATGAGAATCGCTTTCTCCATGCTCAACCCGGACAAATCGGGACGAAAGCTCACTGTTGAAGATGAGGAAGAAGCGATGGAGAAGGAGGATATCTCCTTCAGCCCCATTGCCATGCCGATGCTGTCGGGCCCTGGCAGTATCGCCGTTGTCATCGGATTTGCATCCCAGGCGACCGGATGGACTGATTATCTGATCCATACAGCGGCCATTCTGCTCGTCGTACTGATCGCATATCTCGTACTGCGTCTTTCACCCAAAATTATGGACTATATGGGAACTGTCGGTATGAATGTGATGACACGGCTGATGGGTTTCATTGCTCTTGCAATCAGTGTTCAGTTCATTTTGAGTGGAATTTCACTCTATTATAATGTCTGAAACGGATGGAAGGAGTCTGTACAAACGAATAGATTTTTCAGAAACCCCATAAATACCGGAGGTTAAGCTGGAACGACTCGAAAACCTGTTTGCCGATTTTGCAAATCTTGCCTGGGGCACCCCTCTTCTCATGCTTCTTGTCGGAGGGGGTATTTTTTTTCTGCTCTACTGCAGATTTATCCCCTACAGACACTTCGGACATGGAATAGAGATTCTGACCGGAAAATATGATGATCCCGATGACCCGGGTGACATCAACCATTTTCAAGCACTCTCCAGCGCACTCGCCGCAACGGTAGGCATGGGAAATATCAGTGGCGTAGCCATTGCAATTGGTGTCGGCGGGCCGGGTGCTGTATTCTGGATGTGGATGACGGCACTGGTTGGAATGGCGACCAAATTCTTTACCTGTACACTCGCTATCCTCTATCGCGGCACCGACTCCGACGGTAATATTCAGGGAGGGCCGATGTATTTTATCACCCGCGGCCTCGGAGAAAAATGGAGGCCGCTTGCCCTCTTTTTCTGCATTGCCGGCCTCTTTGGCTGTACACCCATGTTTCAGGCCAATCAGCTGACACAGATCATCCGGGATACGATTCTGGCCGATAACAACTGGCTCGGATATGAGACGATGGTACTGGCCGGTTCAGCAATTACCGAAACCGGCTTCCGCCTCTCCGATGTCATCGTTGGACTGATTCTTACTGTCCTGGTATCCTCTGTTATTTTCGGAGGCATCAAACGAATTGCTCGTGTTGCTGCCAGGCTGGTACCTCTGATGGTCATCATCTATGTTGGTACGGTTCTCTATATCATTGTTACCAACCTGGTTGATATTCCCTACTATTTCCACCTCATTGTTACCGATGCATTCTCTGGTGAAGCGGCGGCTGGCGGTGCCGTCGGAGTCGTTATATCAAACGGTATACGCCGGGGAGCGTTCTCAAATGAAGCGGGGATCGGGATGGAAGCGATGGCACACGGAGCTGCAAAAACTAGAGAGCCGGTACGGGAGGGGCTGGTTGCAATGCTGGAGCCGGCGATCGATACCCTTCTGATCTGTACAATGACCGCTATGGCACTCCTGATGACAGGGGCCTGGACCGACACATCAGTCGATGGAATTACCATGACAGCCGTGGCATTTGAAACAGGAATCCCTTTGGTGGGCTCCTGGCTGCTCATCCTCTGTGTCACCATCTTCAGCGTCACAACCATGTTCACCTACTCGTACTACGGAACCAAGTGTCTGAACTTCCTCGCAGGTGCCAACAATAAACATCTCTACAACTACTTCTATATTTTCACCCTCTTTGTCGGAGCTGTTACCTCGATCGACATGGTAATCAATCTGGTCGACGGGATGTTTGCCCTGATGGCGATTCCGACAATGACCGCCTCTCTACTCCTGGCTCCAAAAGTTTTACACGCCACCCGAGATTATTTTTCCAGACATGGAGGTCAAACCCCCTTTTCCCGCACAGAAAATTAGTCAAAGTCAGTTATTTATATAAATAATTTATTTATATCACGCTATTTGTATTTAAAAAATAATGCAAAAAGCGTTTTCATCGATATTTTATTAAATACTAAATCCAAAATATGCTTACTTTGTAAAGTATCAAAACGCTTCCATCATTAAAGAGAACGGAAGTGCGTTTCAGCCACCCGGAGCTGAAACCGAAGGGTTCTCTCTCTCGTTATAACAGTCAGGAGAAACGGAGCTGCCCAAAAGAGACGGCTTCGATCGACAACTATCACAAATAGAGAAGAGAACCAATCATGATTTCTTTGAGACGCATACTGTTAAGCCTGATCGTTATTACAGCACCTTTCTCGGCGGGACAAGCGATGCAATCAGAACAACAGGATGTCATCCTAACCGATGACCTCTTTGAGGCCATATCCGATATTGATATTCTCAGCCTTACTATCGCACTGGCTGACGGAGCAGATGTTGACACACTGAACCAGAAAGGTGAAACACCGCTGATGCTTGCAGCGCACGTTGGCAACTCACGGATCGTCAAGATCCTCCTCGCACATGATCCTGACCTGAACAAACAGAGTAAGTCGGGCCATACTGCCCTGATGATTGCATCCGCATCGGGCCAGCAACATGTCGTTGAACAACTGATTCAAAAAGGGGCAGACCTGAACAAGAGAAACAACAGTGGATTCAACTCTATCGAGCTTGCCGTAAGAAACGGACATCGGAGCATTGCGACACTCCTCCGTTCCCAAAACGGAATCTCTCTTACCGGCTCAGAGTAGTATGGCAACAATATCCGGGTCAGGCCTCATACAATAAGAGTCGCCTCTCCCGGTATATTTCCGGTCCAATACCTGGTTTATTAATCCCGGGCCGCTTTGCCAATCGTTTACTTCATACTATTTCCCGATCCAATACCTGCAATAGTTCTCTCTGCAGATCGAAATATTGTATATTGAAAGATCTATGCAGTCGAAAGCTCTCTGCAGGTTTCAATGATCCGGCAACTTTCATGAGGAGGTTTCTCCTCATGAATTTGCCTGGAATGTACCAACTCAAGGATGTATTGGATCGATGGCATTTACCTTCAAAAAGAATAGTCGGGATTACTCGGAGATCACGTTTCCGTTTATGCGAAAAGTGATCATCACCACCTCCAACCTTCTGTTCAACGTGCGGGTAACCAACCCTCATAACATGCCCGTAACCGGCCCCTGTTTCATTTACGGGAACCACTCCAACTATTTTGATCCCTTCTTTATCAATACCGAGATGACCCGTGAACCTACAGCCGGTGTAATGACACGGGATCAGTTTCACAAAACCCTCCCGAGAATCTTTATGGACAGTATCGGGATTGTCCCGACGAGCAAGTATATCCCGGAGCCGGGTATTATCCGAAGTGTGATCAGGATGATCGATATGGAGCGGATGATCGTCATCTTTCCGGAGGGGGGGCGCCGCTGGGACGGAAGGCCCAAGCCACTCATAGAAACGACATTGAAACTCTTCTGGAAGATGAAAATCCCGGTGCACCCGGTTCAGCTGCACGGCTCCTACCTGAGCTGGCCCCGGTGGGCAAGCTGGCCCAGGCCAAGCAGTGTGGAGGCAAGGTTTCTTGATCCGCTTCACCCTGATGATTACAACAACTATATGGTCTTTGCAGAGAGCTGCAGAAACAAAATGAATTTTGAAGAGTATGATCCACCCGCAGAGGCCATTCCATACCGCTCCTGGCGTCCCGCATCCGGAATCGGAAGGTTGTTATACCGCTGCCCGGAAACCGGAGTGAGCGGAGCCATCTTTACCCCCGATGGAGAGAGGGTCTGCAGCAGGTCGGGGTCGATCCGGTACCGGATGAACCACGCCTCCCGGCTGATCGATCGACACGGTGATCCCCACTCTTTGACAGAGATGTTCGACAAGATCCGGAATATGGAGATGGTATCTCGGGCGGATGGTACACTATTGTCCGAATCCGGGTCAACCTTTCATACAACAGACCGGGAACACAAACTGCATGGCCTTGGCAGAGGGGCAGTCTCACTCAAACCGGACGGGATCGAATATGGATATGGATCCGAATCCGGGTTTATTTCGCTGGATGAAATGTTGACTATCTCCGTGGATCAAAATCACAAGATCAGCATCACCAATCATGAGAGAACCCTTCAGTTCACCCTGAAAGAGCAGAGCCCACTCCAGTGGCAAGACTATTTAAAACGCCTCAAAAAGGGTGAAAAGCCTGTAAAGAGCCTATAGTGTCGCGACGATCATACTCTTGCGAGACTTGGCCCACATCGCATGGTTGACACGACACCAGAAGTCTGTCGGGCTTACGGGATGGCCGATCCTACTCGACGATCAACACACCTCTCATTCCCGCACCGTAGTGGCCCGGAAAGCTGCATACAAAGGTATACTCGCCCGGCTCGTCGGGTACAGTGAGCTGAATGGAATCAGATTCGCCGCCGCCCAGCATCCGGGTGGTTACAATGATATCCTCTTCAAACGCAACGGCAATATATTCGTTATCCGCAGCAGCGGCGGACTGGTTGATAAACTGGCCTACATCTGTTCCCAGATCGAGAATTGCGAAATTATGGGACATTGCCGTAGCCGGAATCTGGCTTCGAACTTCGAGATTGATCCGCAGCTCTTCGCCCGGTGAGGCGTTGATTTCAAGCAGCTCATATTCGTTCCCATGCTGTTCACCAACCGTAATACCCTCTTCATCCGATGCCACGACAAATCTCATCATATCAATGCCGATAACGTCAATCGTTCGTACTCCGTCATCCGCAGGCGCCGCTTCCGATGCCGGTTGTTCTTCCGTTCCGTTGCCGCCACAAGCGGCAATTAGAAATACCAGTGTGAATAGTGAGAGATATTTACTGAATCGATTCATGCTGATTTACTCCTGTAGTTATTTGTTTAATTATAGAGGCTTTACAAAGCTTGCAATATGGAGGCATTGAAAAAGACGGTTTTGCAAAGGCTCCAATATATCCTGATGAAAGTTAACGGTTTGAAAGCAGAGTTCGAATATCCTTCTAAACTCTCCCAACATCCGTGCAATAGGTATACATGTGTCTAACCAACAATAATTTTCCCTCAAACGTTTTGGGGAAGAGTACCGTCCGGGGTTAAGAGATCTCTACTGAAATTGCAGCCGTACACTCCCTCCGGATGTCCTCGCATGTATCGCCGGCCCTCCTCCGAAGACCGATCCCCGTATCCGGTCTCGTTCCGCCTCTCCGGTAAAGTTGACGAGCTCTGTCCGGACTCTGTTTCCCCTCAGCTCCAGATCGTAACCGGTTCCCCCTGGTATGCTGACAGTGATCGAACCGCCGCTGGTTCTCAAATCTACACTCTCGGAAACGTCGAGTATTTGCGCATTGATGCTGCCTCCGCTGGTACGAGCTGAAATTTGTCCGGCGATATCCTGTAACCGAATCGAACCGCCACTGGTTCGAACATCAATCATTCCCTCAACATCACTTAGCCGGACAGTTCCACCGGAGGTCCGGCCATGGATCTCTCCCCGGCTGCTGCTGATCTCGATCGATCCGCCGGACGTGTGGGCTTCCAGAACACCGTTGAGCTGAGCAACAGAGATCGATCCGCCACTTGTCCGAAGCTGAACCTCTCCGGTAATATTGGAGGCTGCCATGCTGCCGCCACTGGTCCGGGCATCCACCGAAACAGCACGTGGAGTATAGACGATAAAGGAGACAGAGATATTTATGCGATCTCCCCACAATCTCCACTGCCTGGACTCTCTGTTCGCATGTGCTCTGAGAGTATTCCCGACCTGTTCAATCTCGATTTCATAATCGTCCAGGGAAATATCACCTTGAGACAGATAACGGTTATTTCGCCGGACATACATCTCAACGCGGGCTTGCTCCTGGTCGGCGCCGTAGATCCGGATAAAGCCGCCGGATGTCGATACATCTACTTGTTCAATGCGATCAGAATCAAACGTTTTCACTGTCCAGGCCTGATCCGTCTCCTGCCCGGCAGCAAGCATTGGAAGGAATAACAAAAGAGCAGGAAGGATCAAAAAAAGAATTTTATCTGTTTTCATAATATAAATTCCAGATTTTAATGGTAGTGTGACAGACCGGAGCCTATGAAAAACCAGGCTCATTTTTTGTACGCGAAGCGATTTTGCAAAAGCTCCAGATTAGAAAACACTACGGATCATATCGTTCAAAAGTTTCAATTGTGGACGGGGAATGATTCTGACATAGCATACCTGCTGTTTCTGTCTTCCTGCCGGGAAACGGGCCAGGCTCAGTAACAGAAAATGATAAAAACACCGGATACTCTGTCAATTGACAGATGAAGAACCCATGAATCACCAAATGAGTTTATGAAGCTTCCTATCAAACTTGCCCGCCGATTCATCGCCGGAGAGACGATTGAAGAGGCAATCCGTGCTGTCAACCGCCTGAATCAGAAATCAATTGCCGTTACCCTTGATCTTCTTGGTGAAAATATGACCGACCGTAAAACAGCAAATGAAACCGTTGATGAATACATGCGGCTGCTGCACTGTATTGAGGATGCAGAGGTACAGAGCACCATCTCTATCAAATTGACAATGATCGGACTGGATATAGACAAGCAGACCTGCAGAGAGAATCTGTTTCGTCTGTTGGACGAAGCAAAGTCCCTCGGCCAGTTTGTCCGGATTGATATGGAAGGGTCACGCTATACAGAACAGACGATCAGCCTTTTCCACGAAGCGTTTCAAATCTATGGAAATCATGTTGGCACGGTACTCCAGGCCTCTCTGCACCGTACTGCGTCCGACCTGGAGGAACTCGCCGGAATGTCTGCCGATATCCGGCTCTGTAAAGGCGCCTACAGTGAACCTTCGGAGAAAGCTATTCAGAAAATGACTAAAATACGTAATGCATATAAGGAGTATGCCAAAATACTTCTGGAGAAAACCCCATTTCCCCGATTTGCAACTCATGACGATGAGCTGATCAACTGGATCAGGCAGTATGCTGAAACGAGAGGGATTCCTCGCAACCGGTATGAGTTTCAAATGCTGTATGGACTCCGGGAGTCAACGATGGCCGACCTTTCACAGGAGGGGTACTGCACCAGGGTCTATGTTCCCTACGGATCCATGTGGTTCCCCTACTTCAAGCGCCGGCTGATGGAGCGCAAAGAGAACATCTGGTTTGTTCTCTCGAATCTATGGAAAGACTGACTGCTGAATCCTCAGGAATAGAACTACACCCTTCTTTGCGATGAACCGAAAACTCCACCCATTGTCAAGACTGAATCGACACCTCTTCCCGATGTTTACCGGGCTTGCGGCCGGCCTCGTTTCCCTGTCTGTTCCTTTGCTCCGAGACTTGCACTGGGAATCGGCCGGTGCTGCTTCACTGATTATAGCGCTCTACAGCGGCTGGCTGGCAGCCGGGCCGCACCTGAACTACCGGTACAGAGCCGTCAAAATACTTGGCCTGTTGATCGGGTGGTCAACGCCGCTTTTCGTCTTCGCGCTGTTCACCGGCTGTTTCAGTTTCGACGGACTGGCCTTCTGGTTCTTTGGCCCGATTCCGTCCGCACTGTTCGGCTGGGCGGCAGGACGTGCTGTCAGTACATACGTCCCTCTACATAGTCGACTCTGGACCATGATACTGCTTTCGACTATGGCTGTTCTCCCTCTGCTGATCCAGTTTCTAACATATCCTCAACTCTACTTCTTCAACCATATCTGGAGCTATTGGCCCGGCCCGATTTACGATGAAATCGTATTTTTCGACAGCCGCCTTGTCGGTTTCCGCTTTCTGACACTGCTTTGGGTAGTGGTACTCTGGGCACTCCCAACCGCATTTCGCCAGAAACTCTCTACCCTGATTGTACTACTCGGTACCATAGCTATCCTGTTTGCCTATTCGCACGCCGCTGAATGGGGGTGGATTACACCTGAAGAGAGGATTCAACAACATCTTGGCGGACTGCATGAAACCACACACTTCAGAATCTATTACCCCCCCGACTCCCTGACACCGGAACAACTGAATGACCTGGAAGGCCGCCATGAAACGTACCTTGCAGAGATCACCGAACGGCTGGAGATTGACCGCACTATCTATAGGGATCAGAAAATTCACTCTTATATCTACATAGGGGCGGATCAGAAGAAACTGCTGACAGGCGCTGGCCAGACCAGCTTTGTGCCGGTCTGGCTGAAACAGGATCAACTGCATATTAACTTCAGTGCCCTGGAGCCAGTACTCAAACATGAACTGGTACACATTGTTACGAAACAATTTTCCAACTGGTTTGGTGCAAGCAATAGTATCGGCCTGGTTGAAGGTGTAGCTGTAGCGCTTGCACCGAATCGATATCCTGCCCGGATCAATCAACTGGTTGCGGCCCGGCCAGAGTGGCCAGGGCCGGAAGAGATACAGACTCTTTTTTCTTTCTCCGGTTTTTACCGTTCATCAGGCCCGGTGAGTTATCTCGTTTCCGGTTCGTTTGTACAACACCTTTTAGAGAATTACCCGGTCGATTCATTCAAGGCAGCGTTCCGAAGCGGAGATCTGGAAACCTCATACGCCCCACTTACTGCAGAGGATCTGGTTGAATCCTGGCACAGGATACTTGAAGGCACTGAAGTAGATGATGAGGCAAGAAGCCATTCACTGGCCCTTTTCCAGAGACCCTCAATATTTCAGATTCCCTGCCCGAGGGTAGAGAAACAGCGTGAGTTACGGAGGGAAACAGTAATCGCAGAAGAGGTTTCACCGGCCTGTCTGGAGCAGACGGCATCCAACAACTGATCTGACAAACCGGTGCTGAACAGTTCAAAACTCCTAAAAAACCGGTATCCCTCCACTCAAAAATCTGAACAATCTTATTCCTGGTCTCTGGGCCAGACGTTGTTCTCCCGGTTCACATCTGCCATCCGACGGGTTGGATCGATCTCTAACCGTACGATCTCTCCGATGGAATAAGGTAGTTCAAAACGATAGGCGGGTGTGACCCATAGCCATTCATCCAGAACTGTACGTGGCACATCCTGATATTCACTCTCTTTCTCTCCCCACATGATCCGCAGGGGAATATAGTAGTGCCGGATACGTCCATCCTCCAGCTCGACCTCAATATCCAGAGGCATCGGCATCAGGCCGTGCCGTACAAGATTTACACTGGCCGACGGCCCTGACGCTTCCACATCCTCTACTGCATAATCGACAGTTTTTGTCGTCAACACCCAGTATTCATAATACCAGTAGAGCTCCATACCGCTCTCCCTCTCCATAACCCGGACAAAATCGAGGCCGGAGGGGTGTTTGAACTTCCACTCCTCAAAGAACCGGAGCATTCCCCGGTCAAAGGCATCCTGGCCGATAATGTAGCTGAGCTGATGCAGAAAGATCATCCCCTTGGTATAGGAGGCCGCCGAGTATGCACTGTTGGTATGAAAATGATCTGCATGGGTGACCATAGGCTCTTCCAGGCCCAATTCAACCACGCGGAAATAACTTTGAAATCTGTTATCGAAAGGGTCCTCACCCTCTGATCCGTAGAGGTAATGCATCACTCTCGCAGATGCGTAACTGGTAAACCCTTCATCCATCCAGTGGTAAAGACTCTCATTATTGGCAAGAACTCCCTGAAACCAGGCGTGCACCAGCTCGTGGACTGTTACGGAGACCAGACTGTTCAGCGACCGGTTTCCTGTAATCAATGTCCCCATGATATACTCCATTCCGCCATCTCCCCCCTGGATTACCATATACTCATCATACGGATACTCTCCAAAATGCTCATTCATGTAGAGAAACGCTCCTACAGCAGCCTCCGGCAGACGTTCCCAATTCTGTAATAGTTCCGCCTGTCGTTGCTCTGAACTGTTTTCAGCCACCGGATCGGACTGGTAGAAGAAGCGGAGCAACGGCCCTCCGGGTACCTGCGCCGTAACATGTCTGTAATCCGGGTCTGCCGCCCACATAAAATCGTGCTGATAATCCGATTTGAAGTGCCATGTCAGTTTTTCACCATCCGGACGCTGCACCTCACTCCCCTCCTCTTCATAGCCGTAACCTACCTCTTCCGGGTTCTGAAGATAACCGGTTGCAGCGACGATATAATTTCGGTCGATATGGATCGTCACATCAAAGGTGCCAAAGACTCCGTGAAATTCACGGGAAATATAAGGATTGGCATGCCAGCCGAGATGGTCATACTCTGCAATCTTCGGATACCACTGTGACATTGAATAGTCGATTCCTTCAGAGTTGTGGCGGCCGGACCTCCGAACCTGAACCGGAACCTGTGCTTCAAACTCCATCTCAAAGTGGACAACTGCTCCGGGGGGTATCGGCTCTGCCAGCTCCACCTCCATCACAGTACCGTTAATCTTCCAGTTGAGGGGTTCTCCATCCTGTGACAGTGTCAAAATTTTCTGATAGCCAATTTCACTCTCCGACAGATGATAAATCCGGTCACCGATTCTGCTATCCGGATCCGCAATCGTTCTGGAACGCTGATCCATCATGCTATTGGGCTGAAAAGCATTGAAATAGAGATGGTAAAAAACCCGGTTCAATGTATCGGGAGAGTTGTTATGGTAGGTCAGCTGCTGACTACCGCTCAGACGATGCGACTCCACATCCAGATCGACCTCCATTACATACTCTGCCTCCTGCTGCCAATACCCTTTCGGTTGCGCATCAACCTGTACGACCGCTCCGGATAACTGGAGAAGGGAGGTCAGAATGAGAATTCGGCAATAGAACTGCATTGGCAGAATGTTTTTAGGTCTATGATTCGAGTAAAACGAAATCTACCTATTAATAGGTAGATTTCGTTATTCTTTCAATTCCCGCCCACTTCCACTGATTCACCCCTTAGTTCAGGGAATCTTTCGGCACCACACAGAGACGGGAACAGAACTCTTCCTCTCCCTGCCGCTTCACCAGGCAACAACTACAAAGAGGCTTTGCCTCCTTCAAATCAGAATGCATTCCGGCTTGCAAATGCACGGCTCAGGGTCGCCTCATCAATATACTCCAGTTCCGAACCCATCGGAATCCCATAGGCGATACGGGTTACTTTGATCTCAAATGGCTGCAGCAATTTGTTTATGTAGTATGAAGTCGCCTCGCCTTCAGCATCAGGATTCAGGGCCAAAATAATTTCAACAATCTCTTCATCCCCGTTTACTCTTTCGATGAGCTGTCTGATCCGTACCTGGTCCGGGCCGATATTCTCCAGTGGTGAGATCACCCCTCCCAGAACGTGGTAGCGACCACGGTACTCATTGGTTTTCTCAATCGTATGAACATCCCGGAACTCCTCAACTACACAGATCTGGCCGTTCGCCCGTTTCTCATTACTGCAAATAGTGCAAGGATCCGAGTCTGTTATGGTCCCGCAAACCGAGCAGTTTCGAACCGATTTTTTCAGAGAGATCAGTGCCTCAGCCAGACGAAAGACATTCTCGTCCTGCTGTTTCAAGAGGTAGATTGCCATCCTTCTGGCCGACTTTCGTCCTGTACCCGGCAGCTTTGCCAGCTCCTCAATTGCCCGCTCCAATGCCTCCGATGTGATTTGCATTCCTGATCCCGGAAATTAAAGGCCGAACTTGCTGAGGTCCATTCCGGGCAAGCCGCCACCCGGTATGAGATCTTTATAGACCTCTTGCATTTTCTGCTTTCCGGCCTGTTCTGCCTTCTCAAGGGCACGGTTGACACCGGCAACCACCAGGTCTTCCAGCATCTCTTTCTCCTCCGGGTCAATTACGTCTTTGTCCAGGTCGATCGCTAACAGTTCTCTTCGGCCGTTCGCACGGACTTTAACCATTCCGCCACCTGCTTCCGCCTCGACCTCAACCTCTCCAAGCCGGTCCTGGGCCTCTTTCATCTTCTGTTGCATCTCGGCAAATTTGCCAAACATATCCGCCATATTGGGTTGATTACTCATGTCTGCTTCTCTGTATTTACAAGTTACAATTAATACTCCAGTTCAGCTCCAAAAAGCTCTACCAGTGCCCGCAGATTCGGGTCCTCCTTTTGCAATTGATGAAATCGTTCATATGGGCTCAGGGCTCCGTTTTCCTCTTTTTCAGCCCGTTCAATGGTACAAGTCAATTGAAATCGAACACCGAACTCCTCCTTCATCAGTTTACAAAGCAACATCCGGTGCTCTTCGATCATTCGGCGGGCAAATTCATTGTCTACCGAGACAACCAGCTCCCGGCCCTGTAACCTCTTCAGGCCGACCCGCTGAAACTGAAAAAAGAGGATACCCGGCACATTCGCTTTAGCCCGTTCCAGAAACTGATTCCATCTCTCTGTAACGGATTTCATTCCGTTAAATTCCCTCTTTGGCGACTCCTTCTCAACGTCTGGTTCCGGAGCGGGTGAATGTTCACTCTGCTGTCCGCCCCGGACAGCTCCGCCGGATGAGCGGGGGGAAAGAGTGGGTGTCCCGAATATATTTTCATCCTCAGGCTCCAGTTCTCCCGATTCAGCAGAAGACCCGGGATCGTCAGCTTCCAACCCGGCCGATTCTGGCTTCTCTACTTCACCGGTTTGAATCGAAACACCCGTATCGGCAGAAACCGACAAACTGTTATTCCCGGTTTCTGAGTCCGCTTCCCGGCCAGGATCACTATCAGGCTCAGATTCTGCTTCCGCCAGAGCCTCTTCATCTTCACGATTCCCGTTGCCCACTGACCTGCTTTTTCCGTTATTTTCCGCACTTACCTGGCCATTATATTTTTTTTTTACCTCCTCCAGATCTTTCAACAGTACATCAAGTTCAACAGACCGGTGCATGTGTACCAGTTTCAGGAGCAGGATTTCAAACCGGACCCTGGGCTGCTGAGCCTCCTTCATCTTCATCTGGGCTTCACTGATTAGAAACAGCATCCTCATAAGATCGTCCTCCGAAAAGTTGGATGCCTGCTCTTCATATCGTTTCTTTGTCTCCTCTGTCGCTTCTACCAGATAAAAACGATCCGATTGATGGGCAACGTAGAGATTACGGACATGCTCCGTCAATGAGACCAGAAACTCCTGAATATCGGTGCCTGCCTGCAGAAGTTCCTGAATCAGGGTTAGTCCCGTTTTGGCATCCCGCGACCTGACTGCTTCGATGAATGAGAAGAGGTACTCTTTGTCAACCACATTCAACGCCTGAAGGAGCTCTTTGTAAGTGATGGTGTCGCCGCAAAATGCAATCGCCTGATCCATCAGCCCGAGTGCGTCCCGAAGTGCTCCGTCTGCCCGCTTTGCGATCACATGGAGAGACTCTTCGTCGATCGTGATCTTCTCGTTTTCAGAAACCGCCTGTAGCCGTCCCACAATTTCAGGGACACTGATCCGCTTGAAATCAAATCGCTGAACCCTGGAGAGGATTGTCGGAAGCACCTTATGGGGTTCCGTGGTAGCAAAGATGAATATGGCGTGCGGAGGCGGCTCTTCAAGGGTTTTCAAAAGGGCATTAAATGCCTCTTTGGTGAGCATATGAACTTCATCAATAATAAAGATCTTATACTTTCCCTGTTGAGGCGGAACCCGGATCACCTCTTTCAGTGAACGGACATCCTCAATCTTCCTATTGGAAGCGGCATCCATCTCTACAATATTGAGAGTCTGATTCAGAGATTCGCCATCTACACCCGCATCAATCTGATTGACCTCTCTGGCAAGTACGCGGGCCATTGTCGTCTTGCCGACACCACGCGGCCCGCAAAACATATATGCGTGGGATAACCTGTTTTGCAGTATAGCATTTTTCAACGTACTGCTGACGTGTTCCTGTGAAACGATGTCGTCAAACGTCCGGGGCCGGTATGTGCGTGTTAATGCTCTGTAAGTCTGATTCATCAAGCAGAGTATTCGATTGAACTATGTCATGAATGTACTAAAAATCAACTTCCCTGTAACCTTCTTCATATAGCCACGTACAAGTGGACTGATGATGAACTCAATATATTACTCAAGGGCTTGACCCAATGCAAAACAAGCATTACAAAATGCAAAAAACTCTCACCTGAACAGTGGGAGTTTTTTTATGGAAATATTCCCATCTTCTCATAAATCAAACCCACTTTATTGATTGCACTGATAAATGCACCGGTACGAAGATCAACGTCGTTGGTCTTTCTCAAGTCATTAATTTCCTGATAGGCATTGATCATCGTCTCTTCGAGTCCGGAATCGACCAGTTCAGCCTCCCCGGCCCCTTGCGCCAGGAAATCCATCTCTTTCTCACTAAATTTCCGGTCTGATATACTCTCGATCACGGAGAGGATTCGCCGATAACTCGCTTCTTCAAACCGTTTGCCCAGACGCCCAAACCGGACATGGGAGAGATTTTTCAGCCACTCGAAGTAGGAGACTGTTACACCGCCTGCATTCAGATAATTGTCCGGGATGATAAGGGCACCTTTGGATTTGATGATCTCATGCGCTTCCGATGTGGTAGGCCCGTTCGCTGCCTCTGCAATAATCTTCGCCTTGATTTCAGGTGCATTCTCTGCATTCAACTGGTTCTCCAGGGCGGCAGGAATCAGGATGTCACAATCCATTTCGAGTACACGCGTGTTGTTCTCCAGCTCCTGAACTCCCTCAAAACCGGTAATACGTCCTGTCTCTTTCCGATATGCCATCAGGCGATCAAGATCGATCCCTTTCTTTGAGTAGAAAGACCCCTCCATCTCTGCAACTCCAATCAGTACAGCTCCACCTTCAATCATATACTTTGCCGCGTGAAAACCGACATTCCCCAATCCCTGGACAACAAACGTCTTTCCTTCCAGGCCGGGTTCCAGGCCTAGAGCATTCATATCCTCTCTGTTGTTACAGGCTTCCCGGACTCCGAAAAAGACACCTCGGCCGGTAGCTTCCGTACGGCCGCGAATCCCACCCATGGAGATCGGCTTGCCGGTTACACACCCCTCGGCATTGATGTCGGTGCTCAACTGTCGAAACGTGTCGAGGATCCACCCCATCTCACGTTCTCCTGTTCCATAGTCCGGGGCCGGAACATCTGAACCGGGGCCGATAAAATTTTTCTTGTAGAGTTCAAATGTATACCGACGGGTAATGCGCTCCAGCTCCTCATCTGAATAGTTGGATTTATCAATACGGATTCCCCCCTTGGCACCACCAAATGGCACATCTACTACGGCACATTTATAGGTCATCAGAGCTGCAAGGGCCATGGTTTCATCCTCGTCAACACTCATGGCGTATCGAATTCCACCCTTGGTCGGCACCTTGTGATGGCTGTGTTCAACCCTCCAGGCATGAATCGTCTCTATTGTACCGTTATCACGCTCTATTGGAAATGTGATGTGAAGAACATCATTACATATTTTTATCTGGGAAAGAAGCCCTTGGTCGAATCTCGTATAACTTGCCGCACGGTCAAATGCTTTGTTTACTTGTGCAAAAAACTTGTAATCTGACATAAACCTCTGTTTCAGTTTTTCAGGAGTTTATAATTTTGGCTCCGGATCTGCTATCAGTATGAATGCTGAACACATTTACCAGAAACAGAAAAGCTACAGCTCCTACCGCTGCGAACAGTAACGCTCCATACAATTGAAGGAGAATAGCTGAAACTCCGATTACCACGGTTCCTACAACTCCGAAAAACAGGTTGCCAACCATCTTCATGCCTCTCTTGCCTAAAAAGAGATCCAAAATAAAACCGACCAGCAGGCCGATGGAGATCAGCCAGTAAATTGTTACGCCATTTAATACTTCCATCTGATTCAGTCTGTCAATGTTATATGTTCTGTTTCGAAGGGCATTGTAAAGCCCTTTTCCTGATAATAAGGTAACAAAAAATAGAGATCTTTAAACCGCCATTCATATGGATTCCGTTAGAATAAACGGCCAGGAGTCTGTCGGACTTACGGGATCGTAGCGAGACGAGTGCAACATCGAAAAAGGGACTGATTTGGAGCCGCCGCAACAGAATCGACGGAAGACCGACAGACTCCCGGATAGATAGAATAGCTGACAAGGAAAATAATTTACTTAATAGCCTGATTATAGTTATAATACACTGTTTTAGCATCCTCGCAATTCACCACGTATCAACGGAATCAGCGTCAGGGATACCTCTTGAATGAGCAATAAATCGAAACATAACCGGGATATTCAAAGGTCCCTTACCGATCTCTCCGGTTCAGCCGGACAGGATGGTTCTACCGATTTTGAGCAATATCTGCTTCAAAACCTGATGAATCATCATCCGGACAGTATCTACTTTAAAGATCTTGAGAGCAAATTTACCCGCATCAACCATGCTTGTGCAATAAAATTCGGCCTCACCAAACATTCCGAAGCGATCGGAAAAACCGATTTTGATTTCTTTAACCGGGAGCATGCTGAAAATGCATATAACGATGAACAACAGATCATAGAAAGCGGCAAACCACTTATCGCCAAAGAGGAGAAAGAGCTCTATCCAGGCAAAAAGGAGAGAGTAAAATGGGTAACTACCTCAAAACTACCGTTGTATAATCAGAATGGGGAGATCATTGGCACCTTCGGTATTTCCAGGGATATTACCCGGCAGAAACTGGCTGAAGAAGAGCTTCGTAACTTAAATCAGGAGCTGAGTGAAATCAACCGGTACAAGGACAAACTCTTCTCGGTCATTGCACACGATCTGAGAAACCCGGTTGCTGGAATGCTCGGGCTTCTCAACCTGGTCCACCAGGATTTCCATGAAATCCCGGAGGAAGACCTGGCCGAGTATATTCACGCTCTCCGGCAAAACGCACAAAATACCCATAAACTGCTGGAAGATCTTCTGGCGTGGGCAGGGCAACACTCCGGAAAGTACCATTTTTCACCGGAGAAGCTCAATCTCTATCAAATTACGGATGAGGTCTTTACAAATCTCTCCCCAACCGCCACCGAGAAGGAGACTCCACTTGAAAACCTGATCCCCGGTGACATGGAAGTGGAAGCGGACCCAAATATGTTAAAAACAATCATCCGAAATCTTGCCAACAACGCAATCAAGTTTTCAAAAGCAGGGGACAAAATAACCGTAGCCGCAGAGAGAGAAGACGAGTCAGTCCGATTTATGGTAATTGACAGGGGGGTGGGTATGAGTGAGGAAGCTCAGCAGAAAGTGCTCAACAAAACGGTAACTCACACCACTAAAGGAACACGGGGTGAAAGCGGCTCCGGCCTGGGCCTCGATCTCTGTCAAAACTTTATTGAGAAACATAATGGGGAACTTCAGATTGAGAGTGAACAGGAGCGAGGAAGCAAGTTCATAGTAGTACTCCCGACCCGGCAGAACCGGCAGGAATAAATTCCCTTCAATACAACTTTTTCTACTCTTTCCCCGTCATATCCATGAAGCCGGCAAAATGTCGGCGTCACGAGGGCAATTCCATGCCCTCAACAATTAATAACGTTCCGTCCGGCAGGTTATCAGGGAAACCAACCTGCGGATGATCAGAATTGTGAAATGGATGACGCTCAATTGATTCGTCAATTTCGAAACGGGGACCCGGAGTCGTTCAACCGGTTGGCCAACCGCTGGAAAGACCGTATTCACCGTTTTGCTTACCGCTATTTCGCAGACCGGGATGAAGCTGCAGAGATCACTCAGAAAACCCTGATCAATGCCTACCAGAAAATCGATCTGTTGCGTGATGAAGGCAGGTTCTCCCCCTGGATTTATCGAATTGCTACGAACCTCTGCATCGATGAAACCCGGAAAAACGGACGAAAAAAAACCACCCCGATAGATTCCCTGGCTGATTCGGAAGAGGCAGCGGAACATGGTACACCAGCTACCAGGCTGGAACAGCGTGAACTGGGAGAGCTTTTGCAGAAGGCGCTCTTGTTGATCCCGGAGGAACAGCGGGCCGTTATTATTCTCAAAGAGTATGAGGGGTTGAAATTCAGGGAGATTGCTGACGCATTGGACCAGCCTCTCAATACTGTCAAGTCCCGTATGTACTATGGATTGCAGGCGCTGCGAAAGGTTTTTCAACATTGGAATATTGAAATGGAGGCACTCTATGATAACGAAAAATGAAGCCCGTTTACTGATTCTTGACCTTCTCTACGAAGAGATCGATAAAAAGAGCAAATCCGAACTTGAAGAAGCACTGAACCACTATCCGGAACTCCGACAGGAGCTCCGGGAACTGCAGGAGACGAAGCTGCTGCTAGGCAATATGCCGGCAGAGCAGCCTGAACAAAATATTCTGGTTATTCATCCCGACAGAGGAGGGCTTCAGCAGTGGCTGAACGATCTGAAAAAGGTATTGCTGCCGCAGTCGACATTGGCACGCACTACCCTGGGATTAGCAGCCGTTTTGATTCTCGCACTCATGGTTACTGCTGTTGCCTCACTCCATTTTCAGATGAGCGATGCCAGGTGGAGCGTTACCATCGGCTCGGAACCCCCTGCCAGCCAGGAGGGAGTTGACGAGGAGAGAGTTCTTGAGCTTCTCGAACTGGTTTTCCGTGAGAATATCGAGGTGACTGCCTCGCTCATCGGGGAATCACGTGCACTACAGGATGAAAAGTTACAGGAGACGGCCGGTTCGATCTATCGCTATTTCGAAAACCGCCGGCAGGAGGATTTGATCCTGATCGAAGAGGCGCTCACCCAACTGGAAGAAGAAAACACTTTCCGGCATCTGATAACCAATGAAGCGTTAAGTGACCTCTACTTTACGTTGCAACAATAACCCTGATTATCCTATGGAGGGAACACCCATGAAATCTTTCCTGACCCTGACAATTCCAGTACTTTTGATCGCCCTGGCTCCCTATTGCCTGACCGCCCAAAACAACCCTCTCGACCAGGAGCGAATGCAGCGGGATCTCCGGATTATGGAACGTACCCTGGATGAACTTTTCACACTTCAGGGAGCCGCAGCAAATCCACTCATTAATTCCGGGAACACCTTCAGGATCGGTGGCTCCGCGAAAGGAACGTATCTCTCCGGGTTTGGTGTGATCATCTCTATACCAGACAGAACTCGCTTTATAGTCCGTTTCACCACAAATCAATCGATGAGTGAAGAAATCCGCTACTACTTTGAAGGAGGTGAGGAGGTTGCCGAATCGTCCATCCGGGAGAGAATGAGAGACTTTTTGACCCACTACGCCCCTGCCATCGGCCAGTTACACCCGGATGAGAAAGTTATGGTTCTGTATGGTGCAGATCCCGGACAATGGGGCAACCTGTTACCCGGGCTGAACGTCTTCAGAGAGCTTCGCATAAATTCATCCAGTAAGGCGAAGCAGACAGAGGATCTCTCCGTAATTGCAATGTCCGTCAGCAGACAGGAGATGGATGCACTCCGAAGCGGTCAGATCTCAGAGGCTGAATACCTGGAACAAATCCGTACGTCCGTTACTCCCAGAGAGGAAGAGAACCGGAAACCCGACCTTGATATTTTTGCCGGAATCCTGGAGACCGGATTGAATGAAGCTGTCACTGTAAACGGGGAGACCCGTGAATCAGAAAGAGGAAACCGTGCCAGGTTCACCATCATTCGAAAACCGGCATATCTTCATCTGGACACGTTTGGCGTGATCTATCAACTGGAACTGAACCCGTCACCCTTTCAGCTTGACGGAGTTGGATACCAATTGAATCAGGCACTTCGGGGGACCCTGGGAAACCTGTCCAATCTGCACCCGGACAGCCTGATGCCGGACTCTGTAAACTGGAGCAGGATCATGAGTGATGAAGAGCGGCAGGAGTACCGTCGCAACATGGAAGAGTTTGCAAAAAGACAACAGGAGGTATCGGAACGACTGGAGGAGGAGCGGTCAAATGCCCGCCTTGAGATGGAGGAGTCCCTGGGCAGATCCATCGAACTCTATCTCGATACAATTGAAGAGCTGATCCTGGACTACGGACACACACTGCAGTCGCTGGACACGGAGGACTCTCTGCTGATCTCCGTTTCACTAAATATTCCTGGCAGGATTCAGGATGAGTCGCTTCCCCGCCGTGCAGACCTGAGAATCCCGATGAGTGACCTGGAGCTGTTCAAACGAGGAGAGATCAGCCGGGAAGAAGCCAGAGGCCGGATCACACTGTTAACATGGTAACCTGTGTCGTATCAGCCATACTCTTGCGGGATTGCGTCTGCTCTCCAGAGGTATCTCAATCCTGTTTTTTTACGACATCATAAATCAGGTATGGAGGAAAATTCAGTACCTCGAAATCCGTCTCCAGATTCCCAAATACTTCCAGTACTGCCTGCTTCAGGTGGCCGCTGGTCTGATAAGCCAGAAACGTCCCCCCCTTCTTCAGGATCCGTTTGGTAGCTCTCAGCACATCCCGCTTCCGCTTGTCATCCAGAAACGAAAATGGAATTCCGGATAGAACATAATCTACCTGTCCGATCATCTCTTCCGGAAGGATCTCCAGGACATCTCCCGCCAATATATTGTGGACTTCTACTCTTTCATCCAGTATCGAGCGACGTAACTGATCGACAAAATCGCTGTTGGACTCAATCAGAATAAGCCTGGAACCTTGTGTCATCTGCTCGAGAATATATTTCGAAAAAACACCATCTCCGGGACCGTACTCAACGAGAAGAAGATCCTTTGAAAAGTCAATGCGGGAACAGACGTTTTTCACTGCACGAAGTGAGGTCGGGGTAATGGACGCCACATCTCTGTCCTTGATAAATTTTTTAATATAAGAGAGAGTACTCATCGGTTTGATTAAAGTTCATTTTCAAGCTTGTCAATCTGGTCCCGAATTCGGGCAGCTTCTTCAAACTCCATGTTCCTGGCGGACTGAAGCATCGATTCCCGCAAATAGGAAAGAAATGTCTCTTTGTTGTCAAAAGTGACCTCTTTCATGGCACTGTTCGCCCGGTAGGCGATCCCTTCATCGTCAACCCTGATTACCTCCGGTGAATCCGATTCAGCCGTTTCTCCCGCAAGATCCAGGCCTTTGGTTGAAATCAGTGACGGGTCGACAAGCGGTTTAAGCTCCTTCTCAACACTTTTTGGAGTAATTCCGTTTTTCCTGTTGTACTCCATTTGAATTTTCCGGCGGCGTTCAGTCTCACCAACGACCTTTTGAATGCTTTTTGTCATCTTGTCCGCATAGAGAATCGCTTTCCCCTCCAGGTTACGCGCTGCCCTGCCCACAATCTGGAACAGCGATGTTTCCGATCGTAAAAAACCCTCCTTGTCTGCATCCATAATGGCGACCAGGCTGAGTTCCGGAATATCGATTCCTTCCCGCAGCAGGTTGATCCCGACCAGTACATCAAAATCCCCTCTCCGGAATTTGAAGAGGACCTCAATCCGTTGAAGTGCATCCAGTTCACTATGCATGTAAGCCGCACGAATTCCCAGGTTTTTCAAATATTCACTCAACTCCTCACTCAACCGCTTTGTGAGGGTGATACAGAGTACCCGCTCCTTTTTCTCCACCCGTTTCCGGATTTCATCAATCAGGTCATCTACCTGGTTGCCGAGCGGACGGACCTCTATCTCCGGTTCCATCAAGCCGGTCGGCCGGATGATCTGCTCAACGTAGACACCCTCTGATTTTTCCAGTTCATAGTCTCCCGGTGTAGCACTGACGAAAATGGCCTGGCCAGCCATCGACTCCCACTCTTCAAACGTCAGCGGCCGATTGTCCAGTGCAGACGGCAGACGAAATCCGTGCTCCACCAGCTCCGTCTTTCTGGAACGGTCGCCCCCGTACATAGCACTGATCTGTGGTACGGTTTGGTGGCTCTCATCCACAATCATCAGATAGTCATCCGGGAAATAGTCCAGCAGGCAATACGGCCTTTCGCCCGGCTTCCGGTTACCCAAATATCGTGAATAGTTTTCAATTCCTGAACAGTAGCCGACTTCCTGCATCATCTCCAGGTCAAACAGAGTTCTCTGCTCAAGCCGTTTTGCCTCCAGATATTTCTCTTCACTCTGGAGGGTTTCTACTCTCCAGTGCATCTCTTCCCGAATCTGGCTGACAGCCTCTTCCAGCCTCCCTTTCGTCGTGACATAATGGGAAGCGGGATAGATCCTGAATTCATCAACTGCTCCGGTCACTTTTCCAGTCTCCGCTTCAAAAATTTCGATCTTCTCAATTTCGTCTCCCCAGAAGGAGATCCGAAGTCCTTCTTCTGAGTAGGCAGGATAGACATCTACCACATCTCCTCTGACCCGGAAGGTTCCTCTCCGAAATTCAAAATCATCCCGGACATAGTGAAGATCTACCAGGTCATAGAGCAGTTTGTTTCTGGGAATCTCCGTTCCCGTCTCCAGATTGATAATCAGTTTTTCATATTCGGATGGAGAGCCGATACCATAAATACAGCTGACGGAGGAGACGATAATTACATCGCGGCGTCCCGACAAAAGCGAGCTTGTAGCGCGCAGCCTCAACCTCTGAATTTCATCATTGATAGAGAGATCCTTCTCAATGTACTTGTCCTGAGCAGATAGATAGGCTTCCGGCTGATAGTAATCGTAGTAGGAGATAAAAAATTCGACCCGGTTTTCAGGAAAGAAGTCACTAAACTCACGGTAGAGCTGTGCCGCAAGTGTCTTGTTGTGACTCATTACCAGTGTCGGTTTTTGAACATTTTCAAGAACACCTGCAATAGTCCGGGTTTTCCCCGAACCGGTAATCCCGAGCAGTGTCTGGTAACGGTCTCCCTGCTGTACGCCTTCTGTAAGTTCCCGGATCGCGTTGGGCTGATCACCGGCCGGCGCCCATGGAGAGTGAAGTTTCAATTCAGACATAAGCTATAAAATACACACCTTTGCCAGAATATCGTAAACGATTCTCGCCTGAACTTTCTGTCAGGAAGTTGAAAACAAAACAGCATGGAATTACAGTTTGTGAAACAGACAACGTTTCGGGTAAATGCCGGATTGGGCAGATTCTTGATGGAAAAGCCAGCAGTTAGAAACGCCCCGATTCAGAAAAGAGACGTCTGGTCACTGGTTCTCTGGCTTTTCCCCGAAAGCGGGTCACCGTCACCAAAGGTTACTCCTGTCAACATCTCGAGCGAGAAACGGCGTTCATAGATTCGCCGGCAAATTCCCTGCAGAGCCTTTTCACCCCTTGGGGTAATCATCAAAAAACCGGAGTCATCTTCCATAATAAACCCGAACTGTTTCAGGTCATTGACAATCAGATAGGCGAGCTTGGGTATGACCCCGCAATTTTTTTCTATGAACTCCCGGTGCGGCGGCTCCTCTTCCGATGCAAGTATGAGGCCGAGCACGTTCAGTTCCGTCTCCGTAAGGGGGTAACCCTCCGAACCCCTGGTAAGCAGCTGATCCCAGGATTTCTGACTATAGTAGAGGCCGAACCACCACTTCGCCTCTTTCAGGAGGTTTCGGGTCACCGAACAGGCAAGATACTTGCCGGCAGCAGCTTTCCGCGGCTCTCCCCGGGCACGGTACATGCTGACCATCGTTGCCAGATCCAGCTCATGGATATTCGGAGGGTATCTGAAAATAAAGTCGGATCGTTTCTCCATAGTTATTTACAAATCGATCGCCAACCGAGATGCTTTGACCTGCCGGTACTCCATTCTTTTCATCCCGGGAGTCTGTCGCCTGTCCGAAACCTTCAGAAGAGGGACAGAGCCTCAGCATACCGTAATCATTTATGGAGTATAACGCGGCGGAACGGTTCTGTCAACTGCCCGGCCCCGGAGTACCACTCTATTTTCCCTTTTCAGCGATAATCTGTATTGCCTGCTCCAGGGTAACCGATTCCGGCTCCACATTTTTCGGCAGGGAGATATTCTTTTTACCCAATTTCAGGTAGGGGCCGTACCGGCCGTCCATCACCCGGATCGCTTCATCATTGTCCGGATGTTTGCCCAGCTCTTTTATCTCTGCACTCCTTCCTGATTTCTTTTTCTGCTTCAGGAGCTCAATCGCACGATCAAGATCTACGGTCAATACATTGTCCTTCCTGGTAAGCGATTTAAACGTGCCGTCATGAACCACAAAAGGGCCGTACCGGCCGACCCCTGCCCGAACCTCTTTATTCGTCTCCGGGTGATTCCCAAGCAGCCGGGGGAGGCTGAGAAGCTGAAGTGCCCGATCCAGGTCTACATCGTCCGGTTTCATCCCTTTCAATAGTGAAGCCCGTTTCGGTTTTTTATTCTCCTCTGTAACTTCCCCCAGTTGTACATAGGGGCCGTATCGTCCATTCAATACAAAAATTGGCTCCCCGCTCTCCGGGTGGTTACCGATAGGCTTCGGGCCATCTTTCTCCATTTTCAGCAGTTCCCGAATCTTCTCAATGGTAAGATCTCCCGGCATCAGGTCCACGGGAAGTGATGTGGTAATCTCCTCCCCATCCTTCTCCGTTTTGATATAGGGCCCAAACCGGCCAACCAGAATCTGAATATCGTCTAATCCCTCCAGCGGAAGGTCGAGAATCCTTGCCTCCTGGGAGTCGATTTTATCTTCCTGATAATCAGCTTTCTCTTTCAGGCCATTCTTCCCTTTGTAATATTCGGAAAGATACCTGTTCGAATCGTATTCCCCCCTTGCGATCTGATCCAGACGCTCCTCCATTCCCGAGGTAAACTCACTATCCACCAAATCCGGAAAGTGTGCCTCTAACAGGCCGGTAACTGCAAATGCGGTGTATGTCGGAATCAGAGTCTTACCGTCGGTCGAAACATAACCACGATCCTGGATGGTGCTGAGAATGGTCGCATAGGTACTCGGCCGCCCAATTCCCTCCTTCTCAAGCTCTTTGACCAGTGTCGCTTCCGTATATCGGGCAGGCGGTTTGGTCTCATGGCCGATCGATTCCAGTTCATGCAGCTCGGCGTCTGACTGTTCCGTCAGTTCCGGAAGAAATATCTCCTGGTTCTCTAAAGCAGCTTCCGGATCGTCACTCCCCTCCACGTATGCCCGGAAAAAGCCTGGAAAACGGATCTTCTTGCCGCTCGCTTTAAAATCGGCGGAGACATCATCCACAGAAGCGTTAATCGTAACATTGGTAAATTCCAGTTCCGCCTCCGCCATCTGGGTTGCGATCGTCCGTTTCCAGATCAGGTCATAGAGCTTGAGCTGGCGCCCCGTCAGCCCTGTAGACTCCGGATGCCGGAAGAAGGATCCGGAGGGCCGTATAGCTTCATGTGCCTCCTGGGCCGACTTTGACTTGCTCGCATAATTTCGGACTCTCTTAAAGAGATACTCTTCACCATACTGCTCCTCCACGGCATTCCGGGCAGCCCCGATCGCCTGGGAGGACAGGTTGGTCGAATCGGTTCTCATATAGGTAATGTATCCATTCTCATAGAGTTTTTGGGCGACACTCATCGTGTCCCGGGCAGACATTCCGAACTTCCGGTTCGCCTCCTGCTGAAGGGTAGAAGTTATAAAGGGGGGTGCCGGACTTCTTTTTTTCCGGTTCACATCTATCGAGGTGACCCGCCAGGCCGCTTTTTCAAGTTTTTTCTGCAGGGAGCCGGAATCATCTTCATTCAAAAGAACGACGCTATCCGGCTTTTTCAGCTTGCCTGTCTGTTCATCGAAATCCTTTCCCGAGGCGAGTCTCTTATCGTTCAGATGAGAGAGTGTCGCGTGAAACGTCTCCTTCTCTCCTGATTTGGAGAGCAGCGCTTTCAGGTCAAAATAGGTCCCGCTTTTGAACCGCATCCTCTCCCGTTCCCGCCGGACAAGTATGGCAACTGCAATCGACTGAACTCTTCCGGCAGAGAGCCCCGGAGAGATTTTTTTCCAGAGAAGAGGTGAAATGGTGTACCCGGCAAGACGGTCAATGATTCGGCGCGTCTCCTGTGCCTGTACCAGGTTCATATCGATATCCCGATAGTTCTCCATCGCATTGAGAATCGCCTCTTCTGTAATCTCACGGAACGCCATCCTCTTGACCGGGACATCCGGTTTGAGAAGCTCCACAAGGTGCCAGGAAATCGCTTCCCCTTCGCGATCCTCATCCGTGGCCAGAATCAGCTCATCAGAACCTTTCAGCAGCTCCTTCAATTTTTTGACCACTTTCTTCTTATCCCCGGGAATCACATAGAGCGGATTAAAATCGTTCTCCACATCAATCCCGAGATTAGCCCACGGCTCTTTTTTGAATTTGGCAGGCACCTCTTTTGCAGAGGAGGGGAGATCCCGGATATGACCCATTGAAGAGTCTACCTGATACCCTTTCGGCAGGTATTTCTTAATCGTTTTGGTTTTGGTCGGCGACTCAACGATAACTAACGATTTCATATATGAGAGTGTCTCCCGGATCTACAATGTTTCTATTAATTCCTTCAGCTCCTCTGCATGAGCTTTTGTATCTATTTTTTCTATCATGCCGAGTACTGTTCCGTCTGTATCGATTACAAACGCAGAACGGGATGGAGCATTGAATGTTTTGCCAAACATCTGTTTTTCCACGATGGAATCAGTCGCCTCTGCAAAAGCAAACTCCGGATCAGATGCCAGTATATAATTTATATTCAGTTTATCTGCATAATTTTTATGGGACCTGCAGCCGTCCTTGCTCAGTGCAATCAGCTGGTACCCTCTCCTGTCGAACTCTTCCGCATGTTCGGACAGACTTCTGTTTTGTCGGTCGCAACTGGAGGTATTGTTTCGCATGTAGACAGACACGATGGCCGGACGGGAGAGCAGATCTGACAAAGCAACTTCTCTCTCCACTCCGTTTTGTACAATTTTGAATGTCAATCCGGTATCTATCTTCTGTCCGATTTCAATCATCCATCATTATTTCTTCGATTCAACATTCTTGGCCGGACTACACCAACAGTCATCAGCAGACATTTCGTTCTGAGGGATCAACCGATCTATGGAAATCCGGGATGTTATAATACACAATCCAACCCCATGCAGGCAACCGGAAGTCAGCAAGTCTCCGTATTCCGGCTCCTGGAAGATACATTGCTCCCTGCAGTGAGAAGAGCGAGACGAACGCCCCAGCCGGATCAGTAACCCCCGAGTCTCCCTGCCTTGCAAGACCTCCATGGTTACATCTGGTCCGGAGCGTCGATACCCAATATCCCCAAGCCATCGGCAAGTACCTGCGCTACCCCTTTGGCCAGTTCCGAACGAGCATGCATCAGGCCCGGCTCCTCCCCGATGATCCGGCAATCGTGGTAGAACGATGTAAATGAGGAGGCCAGCTCATTGAGGAACTGAATCAGGCGATGAGGCTCCTGGGAAACGGCTGCAGATTGTACTACTTCCGGAAAGCGGATCATCTCTTTAATCAGCCGGATCTCGGTTTCATGCACCAAAAGAGTCAAATCCGGCTCACCGCTGAACCCTCCGGCCTCATTGGACTTTCGAAGAATTGACTCTATTCTTGCATGTGCATACTGCAGGTAGAAGACCGGGTTCTTCTCACCCGCTTCCTTCGCCTGGGCGATATCAAACTCAAGGTGGGTAGAAGGTGAGCGCATCAAAAAGAAGAAGCGTGTTACATCCGGCCCCACTTCATCCATCAATTCATCCAGTGTAACGAAGTTGGCCTTTCGGGTACTCATCTTATACGGTTTACCATCTTTTACAATCGTTACAAACTGGTAGACCAGAACGTCAACCTTAGAGGCGTCATACCCGAGTGCCTCGATTCCGTTCAATACATCAGGATAGGTATCAATGTGGTCGGCACCGAAGATATCGATGCAGAGATCAAAACCGCGGTCCAGTTTATTTGCGTGATAGGCGATGTCCGGCAGGCGGTAGGTTGGTTCACCGGTACTTTTCACCAGTACCGTATCCGTCTCCTTTCCATACTGAGTTGTCCGGAACCAGACGGCCCCATCTTTGTCATAAACGAGGCCTTTTTTTCTCAAGGCATTGACCACCCGGTCAATGGATCCATCTTCGTAGAGCGTGTATTCATTAAAAAACGAATCCATCCGAATCCCCATCCGCTCAAGAGTTGTCGAGATATCCTTGAAAATCTCACTCTCCGCCCTCTTTTTAAACTCCTCTTCATCAGTCGCCTTGACCAGGGAATCACCTTTCTCTCCAGCCAGCGCAGCGGCGATCTCTCGGATATACTCTCCCTCATAGCCCCCCTCCGGAAATTCAGACTCTCTGCCGATCTCTTCCAGATACCTGGCCTGTACACTCTGGCCCAGCACCCGCATCTGGCGGCCGGCATTGTTGAAATAATACTCCCGTTGAACCTTCGCTCCACACCACTCGTACAGTCGGGCGATTGTATCACCCAGAACAGCATTTCGACCATGCCCGACCGTCAGAGGGCCGGTCGGGTTTGCACTGACGAATTCGATCAGAATCCGCTTTTCGCTGTATAGATGATTCTTCCCAAAGTCACTCTCCTGCTGAAGAAGTTCTGCGAGTGAGTCAAACAGATAGTTTTCCGCGAACCGAAAATTGATGAAACCGGGGCCTGCAACCTCAACAGAAGCAATCTTTGCCGGATCTGTTTTCAGTTGTTCAATCAGCTCTTCCGCAATCTGTCTCGGATTTTTTCGAAGTGGCTTTGCCAGCAACATCGCCAAATTCGTTGCCGCATCACCGTGTGATGCTTCACGCGGTCTTTCAATTACAATGTCCGGTATCTCCGAGGAGTCTATTGAAAACGAAGAGAGTGCTTCGCTCAACTGTTGCTTCAGATATTCTTCCATTCCCTGTCGATTCACATTTACTTGAGGAGACTGCCAATTTCAAGTGTCGTCTCAACCATACATCGCATGCTTGACACGACACTAGAGCAGGCGGCCTGTACAAACAGGCAGCCCTGGGTAAAACCGGCGGCAGGTGAAAACCCGCCATGCCTCTGTTATAGATGTTGGTTGGCAAATATAGCCTTTTTCAAATCCAATAACGTATGGCAGTCTGTGAAAATCCTCCTGCTTCACGAATCAGGAGCAAAGCAGCCGGCCGTCAAAGTTCGTTACCTGCTCACATCAGATTTTCACGATCAGGAGTGAGACAATTCATCCATGATCTGTCAAACATACCCTTTTCCCCGCATGCTGGTGTAACTGTCTCCGGCAATAATAATGTGATCATCTACAGGTACACCCAACAATTTCCCTCCTTCTACAATCCGCTGCGTAAGCCGGATATCCGCCCTGGACTCTTTTGGATTTCCCGAAGGATGGTTGTGAAGGAGCAAAATGCTGCACGCTTCATTCAGGATCGCCTGTCGAAACACCTCTCCCGGATCGACTATCGTGGCAGTCGCACCGCCCGAACTGATTTGTGAGTACCCTGTCACAATTTTTGAATTGTTAAGGTAAGCGACCAGAAACGCCTCCTTGGTTCTGTCCCGAAGTACCGGGCCGAAATAGGCAGCAGCATCTTCAGGGCTCTGTATCTGCACCTGATCACCCAGAGAGGAGACCTGGATTCTGCGACTCAACTCAAAAACCGCTTCAAGTGTCACCGCCTTCACCTTGGCAATGCCGGGCACCCGTTTCAATTCTCTCCAGTCTTTCCGGATTAATTGGCGTAACCCTCCCGACATCTCCAGTACAGCAGCGGCCGTTTCGATTACATTCATCCGGGAACTACCGGTTCGCAACAAAATGGCAAGCAGTTCTGCATTCGAGAGGCTTTCCGCACCAAACCGGGCCAGCTTCTCTCTCGGCTGCTCATCGGGCTGCATCTCTTTTACTGTGCGTGTACCGATTTCATTCATTCCCATATTCAGCTCTCTCCTGTATCTATTCCACTCTCTAGGAACCTGTCGGACTTACGCCGAATCTACTGCGGCTGCGCCAAATCGGTCCCGTAAGTCCGACAGACTCCTGGGCAGCGTTGCATTCCACCCGGCAATTCAGTTATATAGTGGAGGCTTTGTAAAACGTTCCGGACTCCCTCCCGACAGAATCTGAAAATCGGTGGGCCTTTGTGCGGACTACTAAATAGGATCGTCTCTGAAGTCGATCCTTACAACAACAATCGAAAATACTTGACGGGCATCCGATACCGGATTAACCATCCGGCCGTTTATCTGGAAACAGAATTTCTAAAAACCGTTAGAATATCATGAAGAGGCTAAACCTTCAGGAACAGAAATGGGCCATTCGCTCAGATCGCTCCGTCTATCAAACACCAATCTTTGATCTGCATGAAGTGGAGGCGGGGCCTGAATCCGGAGACGAAACTGGCAGGTTTTATGTCCTGAACGCTCCGGAATGGATCAATGTGCTTCCGTTGACACCAGACCGTGAAGTCATCCTGGTGGAGCAGTACCGGCACGGAATAGAGGAGGTCACACTCGAAATTCCGGGTGGCATGGTAGATGAGGGAGAGATTCCTGAAGAGGCTGCAAAACGTGAATTGCTGGAAGAGACCGGGTACAGCTCCGGCTCCTGGCACTTGTTGGGAAAAGCGAGCTCGAATCCGGCAATTCTGAACAACTTCACTCATCTTTATCTTGCAGAAAACTGTCGGATTACCACCAGGCAAAGTACCGACGAATTTGAGCAGATTTCGATCCATCTTGTGCCGATCCATGATTTCCTGGAGATGGTTCGCAACGGATCCATTCACCACGCTATCGTACTGGCAGCGGTTGCACACTATCTTAACAGGAAATAGCAGCAGGCCCGGATGTTATCTCCCCTCAGACGGGGCGCAATTTTGTGAAACAGACGATACTTCGGGTCAGCTGTTCTTCTACCCGGAATCCGGCTCGTTCAAAGAGCCGGTTGCTCTCCTCGACCGACCGGAAAGTAAGGCCTCCCCACTCAGCGGAATCCTGGAAGAGCCTTCCATACCACGTTTCAGCCCGAACGAGGTGCATCATAAAGAAGATCCCCTGCTGTTTGAGAACCCGCCGGCATTCAAAGAGTACCTTCAGATCATCCGTCAACTCATTCAGCGTTCCCCCCATCACCAGGCCGTCCGCTTCCTGACTAAAGAGAGGTAAATTCCGTGCATCTGCCCGGATCAGAAACAGGTCTGCGGCTTCAGCTTCTGCACGGGTCTTCGCCTCAGCAAGCATCTGTTCGGAGGCATCCAGTGCCAACATACGGATGGAGGGCTCTTTTCTCACAAGCATACGTGCGTATAACCCGGTTGAACACCCGATATCGAGCCAGGTTTCTCCCGGCTGCGGGTCTGTCCATTCCAGAAGGAGGTCTCTCTCCTTTTCAATGGGAAATTCCTCACCGGTCAGAATGCTGAGAGAGCGGTTGCGCCACAACTCTTCATACAGTTTTGCCGTGAGAGTCCACTGGTTCGACTGTTGTGCAATGGAGTAGCTGCTCTCTTTACCACCAATCAGGTCGATGATATTATTCCTGATCGGGTACTCCACTTCCCCGGAAGAGATTGTACCGTTAAACGGAACCGCCAGATGGCAGGCCCGTTCCGGAACAGAGAGCTTCTTTCTGTCATCAGCCGGAGATTTAAGTTCGAGAGTCATAACACTGCACCTCTGTTTATCCTCATGGTACGCAGCAAAAAGGTGAGAGTTGCGAACCTATTTTTGCAGGACAATAGAGAGTTGTGCACCTTTCCGGACACTTAGCATCTCCCCGGCATCCCCTTTGTTCACTGCAACCTCTAACATCCCTGAACTCCCGATATAGGCAACCGGGTCCCCCTCTTCAACTTCGGCGAATGTCTCTGACAGTGCCTTCAATATCGTATTTCCAATATATATTTTAAACGTTTTCCCCCCGGTTACTTCCAGAAGCATCTCTTGCGGGATATTGGTAATCAAATTCCCAAAACGATCAATGTGGATCACCCACCCCTGGATTCCGTCATGATCGGCTATGGGCGTTGCCCACCGATAGGTGACAAGCTCCTGAATCGGATCTCCAAGCTCCGCCGGTGCAACGCCGTTTGCAAGGTGAGCGGCTACCGGCGCAAATACATCCCGGCCATGGAAGGTCCGGGATCTGGCTTTCCGCCAGTAGGATTCATCCGTTAGCCGGTACGCCCGGTACTCCTGTTCTCCTGTAATCAGAGAGAAGATCCCGTTATCTGGTCCTACATAGATCTGGCCTTCCGATTCCAAAACCACCGCACTCCGGCCGGTCCCCACCCCGGGGTCAACAACAACAAGATGGATCGTATCTTCTGGAAAATAGGGAGCTGCATCCCGAACGACCCAGGCACCCGCCATTACATCCTGCGGCGGAATCTCATGAGAAAT
>JBBDRW010000070.1:0-1302 GCA_040905265.1 Balneolaceae bacterium
CAAGGCAGGGATTAAACCTGATGAAGTCCCCGAGGCGGCCTGGACTTATCAAACTATTAGCTTCAGGGGAAATTATCAATCACTCTCTAAACTGAATTAACAAGCCCGGAGCAATACAAATATCGAAGAACAGAAGGACATGATTTACAGACATTGTTAAAGTTGTTGTAACACCTAAAACAATCACCTTTCCATCTGCAGTTTTTTCACCCTGTCCCGGGCTTGTGCCGAGCCGTTTGTGTCGCCCAGTCCGGCCCTGGCCTTTTCTATAATCTGCCAGTTACGGATCTGCAGCAAGCGGTTTCCCTGTGCCAGGGAATTTGATTTATTCGCCATCACATACGCCTGCTGCCAGATACCCTGCTGCAGGCGAATTACAGCCAGACTTGACCACAGGGAGGCATTCTTGGGTTCAAGATTCAAGGCTCGCTCTATTACGGCCACCGCATTTTCCTCCCTGCCTGACTGAAGTTCCTGTTCTGCAGAATCCAGCAGGGCCACAATGACCGGGTTCATTTCAGCTTGTCCGCTGTCACTCTCATCAGTAGATGGGGGTGACGATGTATCAGGATCCGCTATGCCTTCAGACGTCGAATTGATATCCCTCTGCCTCGAATCTGCAGACGTAGACTGATCTTCCACCGGCACAGACGGACCCGATCGGGTAGCACTGCCTGCACATCCACCCAGCAATAAAACAGTCAAACCAATAACACTGATCCTGTACATATTATCTGTCAATTAAACCAGTTAAATGGATTAAAACCGGAGCCACCCCTGTCAGGGGTTGTCTGACAAGAAAGAGTATTTTCCGGATGTTTTGTCCCGATGTAGGGCACTCTGCCGATATCCAGGCACTCACCTTCATAATGAATCTGCAGTGCTTCCGTCCAGGAGATTGATTCAGGTTCAATCAACTGTAGTGGTCTGACTGAAACAGCCTGCATAGTATCTGCCCAGATCTGCATGGCACCACTGGCACCGGTAAAGGGCGTCGGCTGGTTATCATCACGGCCCAGCCAGGTAACGCCAAGGATCTCGTCATCATAACCCACAAACCAGCTGTCCCTGGATTCATTCGTGGTGCCGGTTTTCCCGGCCAAGCTGTGTGTATCCGGGAAATATCGCGAGAGCTGACTCGCTGTCCCGCTTTCCACTACCCGGGTCAGCAGGTAGTTAGTGAGAAACACAGCCCCACTATCAAACACCTCTGTCACATTCAGTTCCCGCCGTTGAAGTGGTCTCCTTTCACTGTCCAGTACTTCACGGATCACATTAAGTGGAACCCTGAACCCACCATTG
>JBBDRW010000071.1:0-7587 GCA_040905265.1 Balneolaceae bacterium
ATCATGAACCGCACTACCCGGAGACGGATCCCGATGTGATCCGGGCGTTACGAAGCTATGTCGAATCGGGAGGGGGGTATGTCCCGGTTCACTCTGCATCCGGAAACTTCCGGGATTCAGAAGAGTTTATTTCTCTGCTCGGCGGAGCGTTTGCCAGCCACGGAATCGGAACCGTTACCACCCGGATTGCGGAGCCGGACCACCCGGTGATGCAGGGATTTGAAGGGTTCGAGAGCTGGGATGAAACCTATGTCCACCAGAACCACAATGAGGAGGGCCGCACGGTACTCTCCTACCGGGACGAAGAGCCCTGGACCTGGGTCCGGACCGAAGGTGAAGGGCGGGTCTTCTACACAGCCTGGGGCCACGACGAGCGCACCTGGCAGAACCCCGGATTTCATGATCTGATTGAGCGGGGGATCCGGTGGGCTGCCGGACAGGATGTACAGGAGGCACTCTCTGCCCGCAGGATCGAAAATCCGTTTCGGTATGTGGTACTTGACGTTCCGTTTCCCCCGCCTCACGAGGAGCGTCTCCGTTATGAAGAGGAGGTCGGAACGATGGACCGCGGCGCCAACAACCCCCGTTACTACCGGATGCAGGAGCCGGTCGATCCGGAAGTGGCGATCAGCCGGATGATTGTTCAGCCAGGCTATCGCGTGGAGCTCTTTGCATCCGAGCCTGATATCGTGAATCCGATCTATATGGACTGGGATGAACAGGGACGGCTCTGGGTGATTGAATCGATCGAGTACCCCTATCCGCGCGAATTCTGGCCGGACGGCGGCGGGAAGGATCGAATTCTGATTCTGGAAGATAGTGACGGGGATGGCCGGGCCGATACATTTACAGAATTTGCAGACAGCCTCAATGTCCCGACAAGTCTGGCATTTGTCGATGGCGGAGTGGTTGTACAGCAGGCTCCCCAGACACTTTTTCTGAAAGATACGACCGGAGACGGCCGGGCCGATCACAGGGAGGTGCTTATTGAGGGATGGCAGCAGTGGGATACCCATGCGGGGCCGAACAACCTTCACTATGGGCTGGATAACTGGATCTGGGGAGTGCTCGGATACTCCGGGTTTGAGGGGACGGTCGGTGGAGAGCGTCATGAGTTTGGGATGGGGGTTTACCGGTTCCGTAAGGATGGTTCGAAACTGGAGTTCCTGCAGCGGACAAACAACAACACCTGGGGCCTCGGATTTGACGAAACAGGAAATGCATTTATCTCTACCGCCAATGGAAATCCAAGTACATGGCACTCGATTCCACAGCAACTCTACGGCCATCTGGACGGCCTCGACGATTCCGTAACTGATCGGCTGACCAACACGGCCAGGGTGATCACACTGACGAATCTGTTCCGGCAGGTCGATTGGGTAGGGGCCTTTACGGCAGCGTCCGGTCACGGACTCTATACAGCGAGAAGCTGGCCGGAAGAGTACTGGAACCGGCGCGCTTTTGTGGCCGAGCCGACGGTTCAGCTGGTAGGAGAACTGGTATTGGAGAGAAACGGGTCCGGATTTCAGTCCCGATACCCGAGAAACCTGATTGCAAGTGACGACGAATGGTTCAGCCCGATTATGGCGGAGGTGGGCCCGGATGGCCAGGTCTGGGTTGCCGACTGGTACAACTATATCAACCAGCACAACGCGGAGAGTAACCGGCAGGAACCAACGCCCGGTAACGCCTATGCAAATCCGCTCCGGGACCGGCAGCACGGCCGGATCTACCGGATTATTTATGAGGGATCAGACACCGGGCCGCCGCTGAACCTTGCCGATGCTACTCCGGCAGAGCTTGTGGAGACGTTGCAGCACGAGACTATGTTATGGCGGAAACATGCGCAGCGCCTGCTGGTTGAGCGGAGAGACCTGGATGTGGTTCCACAGTTGATCGCCCTCCTTGAGGAGAGTGTGCCGGACGCAGCAGGGCTGAACCCCGGAGCCATTCATGCACTCTGGACCCTTCACGGGCTGGGACAGCTGTCCGGTACCAACCGGGATGCACTGCAGGCAGCGTACAACGCGCTTGAAAGTCCATCCTCTGATGTACGGCTCAATGCTGTACAGGTGCTGCCGGTTACCGAAGCTTCTGTACAGGCCATTCTCAACGCAGGGCTTCTCTACGATGAGGATTTGCAGATTCGGCTACGCTCCCTGACCACACTGGCACAACTCCCATCGTCCAGCCGTGCCGGCGAGGATATTTTTCAGATGCTCCGTGAACCGGACAATATGGAAGATAGCCGGGTGCGGGAAGCGGGCGCACTGGCCGGGGCTCTGCACAGCCAGGGATTTTTGCAAGCAGCAGAGCGTGCCGGGTATATCCGGGAAGAGGGGATGGAAGTTGATGAAGAGTCGCCGGCATCCACACTGGAGAGTATTACTGCACTGATTCTTGCTCAACATCCGGATGCTCTGGGAACTGATGGTACGGAAACCGATGAACAGGTTGAAACGGTTGAAGTAGATCTGGAACTGGAGCTTGGGGTCACTCCGAATGTATTGGAGTTCGATAAAGAGGAGCTGCGGGCAAGGGCAGGCCAGACCGTTCGGATCACCTTTACGAATACCGACAATATGGAACACAACCTCCTGATTATCAATCCGGGTACTCTGGCGGAGGTCGGAGCTCTTGCGGATCAGATGATGGCAGCTCCCGACGGGCGGGGCCGCGGATTTGTTCCCGACAGCCCGGATGTACTTGCTTCAACCCCGATTCTCGATCCAGGCGAGAGCGTTGAGCTGATCTTCACCGTTCCGGAAGAGCCGGGAGAATATCGGTTCGTATGTACCATTCCGGGCCACTGGCGGATCATGAACGGGACGCTGATTGTCGAGCTGTAACGGCCTCCTCAGGACCGACTCCGGCGGCAGCTATTGCAAGGATTACGAACATTTGGGCCCGGCAGCGATCACTCAAGTTCTGTCCGGCGGCCGTTGGCCTGGTCGATAATATCCTGCATCTCTCTGGGGTTCCAGTTGGGAGGAGGTGAGTCATCTGTCAGTTCTGCCAGTTCCGGAACAGTAACAGGATGGACATTCAGCCCGTTTGGAGGGATCTCCGCCCCGGCGGTCCAGGCGATGGCGTTTGCTACCAGCCGCCGGTAATCATCAATCCCCCAGTTCCAGTGGATATGGCCGCCCGTAAACCCGAAGCCTCGTCCGCCATTGGGCCGTTCATATGCCCAGGCGACATGTTGTGGTTCTTCTCGCTCCAGAACCGCTTCGCGTGCATTCGGATTGTTGGTGTGAGAGCCGTCCGGACGGCTGAGAGACTCCGGAGGAGGCAGATCCGAGAGGATCGGCGTCAGCCCGTCACGATCTTCAGTAAACCGCATGTGAAAATACCACTCATCCATCACGGTCATCGGGGAGACCCCGTTTGAGATCGGGTGGTCCGGGTAGCTCTCGAAACTGGCGGTCCAGAAGGGGTTTACAGACCAGTGGGAATCGAAAAACCCACCCTGCCACTCCAGGAACCGGTCGCCCGGTTCACCCCGGGAGACATCCGTAGCGAAATGGATGGTGACCATCCCGACGCCGCGCTCCATAACCCGCTGAAACGCATCCAGGTTACCGGTAACCGGATGGCGTCCCAGGCCGTCAGAAAAGAAGATGACCGCATCGGCCCGGTCAAAGAGCGTTGAATCTTCCGGCCAGCCGCTTACCACATCCGTTGTGATTCCGATGTTTGCCTCTTCGAGTGTCTCGGCAAGAATTTTGGAACCACCCAGATGTTCGTGATTGCCGAATCCGTGCGAGGGAGCCCCGGCAATAAAGAGAATATGTTTCGGTTCATGTACCTCCGGTTCCGGTGTGGTACATCCGGATAGTAACAACAGAGTGAGGGTAAGGCACGCACAGGAAAATGTTATGAGGGCGTTGGCAGGCCGTTTCGGAAATCGATTCATAAGGGATTTGGAGATCAAGTGAGTAATTTCAGCAGACTCTGCCGGAATGAGGGCCATTCGACAGAAATCCATGTTTGACGCAGGTGAACCGGATAATAGAGAATCCGTGTCTGCGATGCAATGAAGTGGTACATGTATAGCAGGCCGCTTCTGTATCTCAGTACAGAACCCGGAAAACAGATCCAGCTGTTGTCAGGGTTACAGTCTTCGAAGGACTTCGCCGCAGTGGAGCATCCGGTCGCCGTGGTACGGGTTTCGGATCTCCTCCTCCCGGCTCAGCCACTCTGCCGACCCGTCCCGTACCATCGGACAACTCTGGACAAAGATGTCATAGCCGGCAGGGCGGAAGGAGTCGCCGATCTGGATCATGGTCTCCGAAAGGCTTTCGAAATGGAATCGCTGCTCTTCTATATCCGTCTCCTCCTGCAGCCGGTTTCCGGTTGATACGACGTCGTCTGCAAAAGAAGCCCAGATCATAACGGTCTCATCATTCAGCCCGGTTACATCCGCTTCGTCCACTGTTTGAACCAGCGATCCGGCAAGCTCTGCTGCCGCTTCCGGGTTCGTGGCAACCAGGGTATCCTTCAGATCGAAATAGAGATCCAGGAGCTGTGTAAGATCATTACGGAAGGCTTCGGTCGTCTCGATCAACTGCTGGCGGAGCTGCATTTCATACTGCTCCTGCTGGGCCTGTTCACGCTCTCCCTCGCTGCAGGATACAGCCATTAGTGACAGCGGGAGGAGAAGGAGAATGCAATACTTCATCTGTTTACTTGTTCGGGATGTCTGTAGTGAAGAACTATTGGTTTCACTAACCAATATACCAACTATACACGAAGATATGGAGTTCCAGCAGGAATTTGGAGCCGGTAACGGTACCGGCGGCGCCGAGAAAATGGATATTGAAGGGTTCTTTTTCACCGGATGCTTTCAAGATTTCGAAGGATGTCATAGTCATTGAATCTAATCAATTCGTTGTACGTCTGCCTGGGCCACCGACCCGCCCCCGGATTTATTGATGATTTGGGAATAGTGAGAAGTATTACATCACGAAATCCTGGTAGTTTTCCTTTGAAATAACGTGAAAGTCTGCATTCTCGTAGGTGTCCAACCACTCTTTCGGTGGTTTTATTTTCCGATTGGGATTCCATTTAAATTCAAAACCATTGAGGATCCCGTCTCTTTCTTCAATCAGGTCTATCTCTTTTTGATCATAGGTGCGCCAATAGTAATAATTTGCGGAATGCCCCAGGTATGCATTCCGTTTCATCCGTTCTATAATCATAAAATTTTCCCAAAGCTGTCCTGCATCGTTTCTCAGGTTCAATGAATTAAAATTTGCAATAACTGCATTGCGAATACCCAGGTCCATGAAGTAATACATCTTCATTTTGGATACTTCCTTCCTGAGATTTCTTGAGAAACCACCAAGGGAGATTAATACGAATGATTTTTCCAATAAATCCAGGTATCTCTGGACGGTTTTTTTGTCGAGTCCAAGTTGTTTCCCGAGCTCAACGGTCGATACCTGATTGCCAAGCTGAAAGGCAATCAATTTTAACAGATCAAGGAGTACATGTGGACGTTTCAACCGCTGAAACTCAAGGATATCCTTCATCAGGTAAGAGTTCTTTATCTCTGTAATCCGGCCTTCTTTCGCCCTGGTATTGTTTAATGTCACGACTTCAGGGTAGGATCCATAGATCAAAAGTTGTTCGATCTGCTTATTTAATTCATAGGGTGTAGTCGTTTGGTTAAGCTCTTTTAAACTGATTGGATACAACGTAACCACATTTTTTCTGCCGGTGAGTGGTTCCTCGGTTGAATTTGCAAGATCGAATGACGAGGAACCGGTGACAATTACGTATTTGTCGGGAAAGTGATCCACAACAAGTTTCAGAGCTGTTCCGATATTTTCAATCTTTTGTGCTTCGTCAATAACCAGCAAATCAATGCCCGAGACCATCTGCTCTATGATGCGAAGTTCACATTTTGCGAAATCTGAAGAAAAGGACAAATCATCACCTGTATAGAACTGATAGTGTAGATCAGATTGTTCCAGAAACGATGAAACGAGAGTTGTTTTGCCAACCTGGCGTGCGCCGTAGATAATGAGCACCTTTCCTTGTTGAAGGTGCTTCGAAATATCAACTTCCCTTGGTAGAATATTTGCCATGGCAGATGTATTGAGATTGGAGAAATATTAATAAAATCCCCCAATTAATACAAATTGAGTGATTATAATTCCCTTAATTTGTATTAATTGGGGGATTATAGCTCTCTGTTACACCCTTTCAATCCGGCTTAGAAAATACGCACGGAGTGCTGAAATTCCGGCGGATGCCTGCCACCTGTTCAGGATCCATGCAGGTCACAATTGGCTTACAAACTCTTTCGGGGTCATCACCGGTAACCTTTTTGAACTGCTCTTGTAATCGGAAATATTACGGGTAATAAAGTAGTCGGCACCGTGATTCAGGGCAGTAGTATATTGGAGGGCGTCCTCTTTGTCTTTAAACTGCGAAGAAATCGCCTCGATCATTACAGATTTACCACCACTTATCATGCTGCAAGCCGAAATCAGATCAAGCAACCTTTTTTCTGCATCCTCCAATTTGTAGATATCGAATGAAAGGTATATGAGGTTTGCAAGACTGCTCTCAGCAATCAGAAGTGATATACGGTCAGACGCTGCAAGTTCAAGTACCTGAACAGAGTATTCAAAGTGAGGTACTCTTTTGGAAAGAATATCAAAAGCCACATCCGTATCAAGAAAAACTTCAGGCAAACTTCCTTTTAACATGTTCCCTGATCAGTTTTTTGTCATCTTTTGTTTCAATGCCTTCCGTCTTTTCCAATCTCTCTAATAATCGTTTGGCGGCACGCTGAGATTCAGTTTCAATTTCATTGATCTCTTCATTCCCAATCACCTCCTCAAACATCTGAGACAGAGATACTCCACGCCTTTTTGCCTGGCGTTTGGCATATTTTATGACATCCTCTTGTACGGTAAGTGTGAGCTTTTTTTTCATAACTGCACGTGTTTTATAAAAAATACGTACTCACTTTTATAATAACAACAACAGGCCTCATTTTATTCCATCTTCAAGTACCGTGCATTAATCGCTACAATCACGGTACTCAACGACATGAGAACAGCTCCCAGGGCCGGGCTCAGAATAATACCCCAGGCAAACAATACACCGGCTGCCAGCGGGATGGCAAAAACGTTATACCCGGTTGCCCACCAGAGATTCTGAACCATTTTACGAAAGGTGGCTTTCGATAGCTGAATCAGGTGTGCCACATCTTCCGGGCTGTTACGAACCAGTACGATATCTCCGGTCTCCACGGCCACGTCAGAGCCTGCCCCGATAGCGATCCCTACATCTGCGCTGGCCAGTGCGGGAGCATCGTTCACACCGTCACCGGTCATGGCCACTTTTTTGCCCTGCCCCTGGACCTCTTTCACCTTCTCGGCCTTCTCATCGGGCAGTACTTCAGCAAACACCTGGTCAATACCCAGTTCGTTTGCCACATATTCTGCGGTCTGGCGATTGTCACCCGTAAGCATGATACATTCAATTCCCATCTCGTGAAGCCGGTCGATGGCCTGACGGGATTCGAGGCGAACCTTGTCGCCCAGAGCTACAGCTCCCACCAGCTTCCCG
>JBBDRW010000072.1:0-7570 GCA_040905265.1 Balneolaceae bacterium
CCCAAACCTTCTGATCCGAAGTCAGATGCTCTATCCAGTTGAGCTACGGGCGCAATGGTAATGGTCAGTCTTGCCGGCCATTACAGTTCCGGCCGGTGGAAACGCCAGCCGATTCACCAAATATAAGACCCTTTGAGCCGAGAAAACAGTAAAAAATGAGAGAAAAGTTTAGATTCGATTTATCGTATATCTGAAACACTATGGTTGTGAATTGCTGTCCGGCTGGTTGTATTGAAAGAGAAGCGAGTAGGTGGTCCCGGGCCCGGTGCCGATCTTCAGGGTTGCATGAAGTTGATCAGATAGTGTTCGAATAAGAGTCATTCCAAGGGATTGAGACTCCAGGCTTTCGAAGTCATTCGGTAATCCGATACCATTGTCTGAAATTTCAAAGAGAATCTGTTGTTTTTCTACTTTCAGCAGTATACTGATTTCATTATTCCGGTTATCTGGAAAGGCATGTTTTAGGGAATTTGTCACGATTTCATTAAGTAAAAGTCCGCACGGAATGGCTTGTGTGATCGGAAGTTGTATCTGATCCGAATCGATCTGAAAGTTTACACGGTTATCAGACGTGGTGTGCGATTCGTGGATGACTTCAATAAGCTCATCGATATATTGGTTGAATTGGATTTGAGACAGATTTTCATTCTGGTAGAGCTTTTCATGTATCATAGCCATTGAAATAATTCTCATCTGGCTATCCTGCAGAATCTCTTTGGCTTCCCCGTTTTCTGTGTTCAGGCTTTGAAGCTCCAGAAGTCCTGTGATGACGGCGAGGTTATTTTTAACCCGGTGATGGATTTCTGCAAGAAGAATCTCTTTTTCTTTTAACGAAGATTGAATTTTTTCCTTTGCCCGTTTTCGGGCAGTTACATCGTTGACCATGGAGTATATTGCCAGAAGATTTCCATTTTCTGAGTAAACGGCGGAGTGATTCCATTCACAATGAATTCTTCTTCCATCCTCTGTATATGTCTCTAGTTCAGTATTAAAATAGGGGGTTCTGCGATCAATAAATTGAAGAAGCTCTGCCTTTATTGATTCTTCATGCTCTTTCGGAATCATGCCCATCTCAAACATGTTTTTCCCATAAACGTCTCCGAACTCCCATCCGAAAATCTCGACGGCTTTTCCAAGCCAGTCCCGAACACGAAACTGGCTGTCCCACTCGATGACTGCTAGTGGCAGATTGGCTGTATGGATCTCAATTCGTGGAAATAGGTGTGGTTTCGTCTTCATGACCGCCAGGTCACTTGTGATGTCGTGGGCAACAGCAAGTTTTACAGGTTGTCCCGAGTAGCTCATAAGATGTGACGTAAACTGGACAAAAAAAGTATGACCGTGCCTGGTGTTCTGCTTCCAGATCGACTGGGGGTTGGACTTTTCAATGTCAGGATCCGAATATGATTCGAAGCGAATCTGCTCACCGAGATCTGTAATCTTCATTTGCCTGAATTCCTTCATGGAATACCCATATTTTTGCAGTGCAGTCTGATTGACATCCAGAATTCTGTAGGTATTAAAATCATAGAGAAACATCGGTTCTTCATTAAAAAAGCTTCCTTTCATTTGGATTGCAGGTTGGGTGGAGAGTTCAGAAGATGACATCGATGACTTCGTTAAATTTACCTAAATGGATGTGTATATATAAATAAATCATACTAATTTCATTTTTTATATAATTAATTATCGTCAAACTCCAATAAATATTAATTTTTCATAAAATGACAGGCAGGTCGAATGGCAGTATATCTTAGGGGCGTGTCATGTGTATCCTCACTAAAAAAGTTTACTTATTTGTAATGAAATCAACATATTACATCTGATGGAAAAGTATGGGTAGAGAATTCTCGTAAACGGATAAACAGAAACAGACAGGAGTATGTTATGAGCAATGGAATTTCGCGAAAAAGCTTTTTGAAGAGAACCGGAACAGCACTCGCAGTCGCATCTGCCGGGTTTCCCTCCATTCTCATACCGAAACGGCAGAATAAACTGGGTGTCGCACTGGTCGGTCTTGGCGGGTACAGTACCGGAAGGCTGGCGCCAGGGCTCCAGTTGACAGAGCATTGTGAACTGCGCGGGATTGTGACCGGAACTCCGTCCAAGATCCCGGTCTGGCAGGAGCAGTACGGGATTCCTGACCGAAATGTCTACAATTATGAGACGATGTATGAAGTTGCCAACAATGACGAGATCGACGTCATCTATATCGTTCTGCCTCCCGGAATGCATGCCGAGTACTCGATTATTGGTGCGGAGGCCGGCAAGCACGTCTGGTGTGAAAAGCCGATGGCGATGGATGTACAGGAGTGTCAGTCGATTATTGATGCTGCGAGAAGAAACAGAGTACAGTTGACGGTCGGCTACAGAATGCAGCATGAACCGAATACCCGGACGGTTATCCGGTATGGAAGGGAGAAACCGTTTGGAGACTTTACAGAAATACGAAGCGGTGCAGGATTCCGGGGAAGTTTTCCGGAGGACAGTTTTCGGCGAAGTGCGGACCTTGGCGGAGGTGCACTGTACGATATGGGTGTCTACCCGATCAATGGTATCCGTCATGCGACCGGTATGGAGCCGATTGCGATTCGTGGAGTTCAGAGCAGCGAGCGTCTGGATCTGTATGGCGAGGTGGATGAGACAACCGAGTTTGAGATGGAGTTTACAAACGGGTTGACTGCGATTTGTGAAACCAGTTTCGGAAATTCATCAAACTATCTGGATATTGAGTGTGAAGAGGGGTGGTACCATCTTCGTCCGTTTCAGTCCTACAGCGGGGTTCAGGGTGAGGCGAGTGACGGAACAGAGTTTCCGCCCGATCCCGACCATCAGCAAGCGCGGCAGATGGATCACGACGCACTTGCGATCCTGGAAGGGACGCCGCCGGTTGTTCCCGGTGAAGATGGACTGGCGGATATACGGGTTGTCAACGCAATTCAGGAGTCATCCCGGAGAGGTGGCGCCAAAGTTGAGCTGTAACGAACCCTGGGCATCCGGGAATTGTTGATTTATCTATATCTATGAACAGAACGTATCTTTTGGCCCTGGCCTTTTTTCTGACCGGATCAGTATTTGTCTACTCCGCTCAGGACTCCTCACAGGAGGCAGAAGAGGGTATGTCTGCCCGCAGCTCGGTAAGTGTTATACAGGTAACGGGAACGATCGGGCCGACTACAACCAATTACATCCGCCGTTCTCTTGGAATTGCAGAGGAGAGGGGTGATGCGGCACTGGTGATCGAGCTGGATACTCCTGGCGGCCTGCTCAACTCTACACAGGAGATCGTTCAGACGATGCTGGGGAGCGATTTTCCAATCGTTGTCTATGTTTCACCGGATGGTGCCAATGCCGGCAGTGCCGGTACGTTCATCACGCTTGCCGCCCATATAGCAGCAATGGCCCCGACCAGCAATATTGGTGCCGCTTCCCCGGTTCAGATGGGGGGAGGAGAGATGGACAGTGTGGCTCAGCGCAAGATTTTTAACTTTTCGGAGAGCTATATCGAAAGCATCGCTGAACGGAGGGGACGGAATACGGAGTGGGCCGTTTCAGCGGTTCGTGACGGTGATTCGATCACTTCATCCGAAGCGGTTGAGATGAACGTAGTGGACCTGATTGCAGTGGATCTGCAGGATCTCCTGAGCCGGATCGACGGCACCGAGGTGGAGGGAACGATACTACGCACTGATTCGGCTGAAATCAACCGGATTGAAACAAATCTTGCCGAGGTCTTTTTCAGCTTTATTCTCCGGCCGGAAGTGATGTTGATCCTCACTATGGTTGCTATCTACGGCATTGTGGGCGAGCTTACGACCCCGGGGGCTATTGTGCCGGGTGTATCCGGAGTCATTGCCTTGATTCTTCTACTCTATGGTGTGGCTGCAATGCCGATCAATATTGCCGGGTTTCTGCTCATCGGCCTGGCAATTACACTTTTTGTGATTGAGGCATTTACTCCCACATACGGAATTTTATTGACGGGAGGGGCGGTCTCTTTTTTTCTGGGAAGTCTGATGTTATTCCAGGATCTTCCGGAGGAGATGCAGCTTTCGATCTACTGGCTGGTTCCTGCGACCGTTCTTACCGTTGCATTTTTTGCCTGGATCGCGACCTATGGAATCCGGGCACAATTCGGAGAACACCATGCCGGGCTGGAATCAGTGATTGGCAAAGATGCAAAGGTTGTAGACGATGTCAGCCCCGGTGGCGGGCGGGTGCTTTTTTCCGGAGAATACTGGAATGCGGTGAGTGACACGTCTATCTCAAAAGGTGAACGATGTACGATTGTAAAGTTTGAAGGATTGACAGTAACAGTGAAACCCAAACAGGAACAGGTGAGGTAATTTTATGGAAGATCCCGGTGCAATTACAAATTATATGGTATGGCTCATCACGCTTATTGTATTTCTTGCGGTATTTCTGCCGCAGGTTTTCAAGATCATGCGTGAATACGAGCGGGCAGTTGTTTTCCGGCTGGGGAAGTTTTATACGACGAAAGGGCCCGGCCTCATTGTTCTGATCCCCTTTATCGATAAAATTGAACGTGTAGACCTCCGGGTCTTGACGATCAATGTCGAGAGACAGGAAGCGATTACCAAGGATAACGTAACGGTTCAGGTCGATGCCATAACATTCTTTCGGGTAGTGGATGCCGAAAAAGCGGTGATTCAGGTCGAGCGGTATATTGCGGCTACATCCATGCTTGCACAGACAACCCTGCGAAGTGTCGTTGGGCAGGTGGAGCTGGATGAACTGCTTGCGGAACGGGATGATATAAACAAACGGATTCAGACGACGATCGACACCCATACCGACCCCTGGGGTATCAAGGTGGTCTCTGTTGAGGTGAGAGATGTGATTCTGCCGGAGTCGATGAAGAGAGCGATGGCCCGGCAGGCGGAAACCGAACGAGACCGGCGTGCCAAGATTATTAACGCTGAAGGTGAATTCCAGGCTGCGCAAAAACTGGTTGAGGCCGGCAAGATGATCGAGACGACTCCGACGGCACTGCAGCTTCGGTTCCTTCAGACGATGAATGAGATCAGCGAAGAGAACGCAACGTTTGCCTTCCTGCCGCTCCCGATCGACTTTATGGAGGCGTTCAGAAAGAAAGAGTCCTGACCGGCAAAAGCCCTTTTACCCCAGGCCGTAGCGGAAGTAGTCGCGCAGCTCCTGAATGTAGACTCCGATATCATTTCGGATTTCGAAGAGACGGCTGTGGAACTCATTGTAGATGGCAGAAGGAATAGCAGGTTTCCCCTTCTGTTTCTGCAATATTTTCAGCGCATCGTTGGCATAGAAGAGAGCTTTCTTGTTGTAGGCGATATTTCCACCAAGATAATCCTGGTCAAAACCGAAGTAGTACCCACCTGCCAGTTTTGCACTGATTTTCAGGATGTTGCCAACATACTCGTGCAGCTGTTTGTTCTGTTCTTTCCGTGGTACTGATTCAGCCCACTTTAAAGCATCAACGGCAAGATCGTAGGCGTCGTTGTAGACCTGAAGGTCGAGAATCGATCCATAATTTGAATAGGTAAAGTCGCTACTAAAGCTTTTCCACTCTTCACCTTCTTCAAAGTCTTCAAAGTCTTCATCCAGTTCTTCGTCGTCGAGAAACCGGAAGTCATCACTGCTGAAAAAGAGATCATCATCCTCGAAATCTTCATCCTCATCCCAGTCATCTTCATCGTCGGGGAAATAGGCTTCATCAAGCAGAAGCTCCTCCTCAATAAACGCCTCCACGGCATCTCCTTCATCCAGATTCTCCTGAAGGAGAATCATCCACCGGGGCATGTTACCTATGGGGTCGGGATTTATAAACTTCCGTAACTGCTCACTTCGGTTTTCAAGTTCATTTAGATGAGCTTCCCACTGGTGTTCATTCCAATAAAACTCATCTTCATTGCCGTTGAAACTCATGTATGTGAAGTGGTAAGTGGGGTTGAATATGATTGTTGGAACCTGTATTGAAACAAAAACTCTATAAAACCTGCAGATACAAATTATGAATTTACTATCAAAAAATTTGAACTATTTTTCTTGCCGGTTCCGCAAGTTCAATATTCCGGTTATCGGCAGGATTATTGTAATTTTAAACTCAAAGGAGACTCATAATTTTTCAAGAACACCAACGATAATACGGGTCATTTTTGGTTCTGCCCAGGCGGCTGCTTCAAAAATATCCTCCATGATAACCGGTTTGAGTGCATCCGGAAAACATTCGTCGGTGATAGCGGATATACCGAGAATGTCCATTCCCATATGGACGGCTGCAATCACCTCCGGAACAGTACTCATACCGACGACATCGGCTCCGATCTGTCTGAGATAGCGGTATTCCGCTTTTGTCTCAAGCATTGGGCCCGGTACAGCCACATAGACACCTTGCTGGAGTTTGATATTGAGGCCAAGGGCGACATTTTCCGCGATCTCAAGCAGCCGTTCGGTATAGGGTTCGTTCATATCAGGAAATCGCGGCCCTAAATCCGGATTATTCGGGCCGACCAGTGGATTTCCACCCAGCAAGTTGATATGGTCCCGAATCAGCATGATATCACCCCGGCGATAATTCGGATTCATCCCGCCGCAGGCATTACTTACAAAGAGAGTATCGGCTCCATTCTGTTTGAGTACCCGAAGGGGAAAGACGATCTGCTTCATGGAATACCCTTCGTAGAAGTGAAAACGCCCCTGCATGGCAACGATCTCTTTACCTCCGAGACTTCCAAAAAGCAGTTTTCCATGATGGCTCTCTACGGTCGAAACCGGGAAGTGTGGAATTTCATCATAGGGGATTATGGTCTCTACATCCATCTCATCGGCAAGCTGCCCGAGCCCTGTACCCAGGATAAGCAGAAACCCCGGCCTGCTGTCTGTTCTGCCCTGGATATACTCCAGAGCTTCATTCATCTTCGTTTGCTGCTGTTCCAACGGTTCTTGTTTCATAGAGCTCTGTTCAATCTATATCGTCGAGGATTTCATCCATATCGGCTTCGCCCGGGGCAGAGGTGGAATCGTCGTCGCTTTCCTGCTCCTTTTTTGCCGAGTGGCTGCTCTTCTTTTCGACGGTCATCGATGCTGAACCAGCCGGTTCATCTTCAGAGAGTTCGAAAATGGAAGCATCATCTCTCGAGAACTGTTCAAGAGTATCCCGGGCATGTTCAAGATACGTACTCATGCCATTCATCATCTCTTCCCGTTTGTCCAACAGCCGGTGAATACTCTGACGAATTTGCTGGCGTTGATGGCTTGCTTCACGGACAATGGAATCAGCTTCCGCCTCTGCTTTTTCAAGAAGAATCCGGGCATCTTTTTTGGCATCTTCCATCTTGTGTTTCGCCGAGTCCTTGGCAGTTTGCAGTGTCTCGTGTAGCGCCTCTTCTACCCGTTCATAATGTTTCAGCTTGTCGTTCATTTTTTGAACCTGCTCTTCCAGTTCCCGGATTCTGGCAGTCATATGTTCCCATTCGCTGGCCACCAGATTCAGGAATGCCTGTACTTCGCCGGTATCATATCCGCGCAGAGATTTCTCAAAGGATTGTTGCTTGATCTCAAGGGCTGTCAGTTT
>JBBDRW010000073.1:0-7561 GCA_040905265.1 Balneolaceae bacterium
AAAGGGTTAAATTGAAAAAAGACAACGGTTTCATGTTCGACCATTCCAGAGGTTAGTTACCCGGCGTGTTCTTCCTGCGACAAAAAATCTGTCCAAACATATAAAAAAAGTAGTCTTCAAGACAATAAAAGTTTAACCGCATGGACCGGTTTTACAAATGTTAATTAAGAATTCGGAATACAGGCTGTTGATACCTGCATTCAAATTCTATTCATGGTTCGGGTTGCCTCATCCCGATCCCTGACTTCTGTATTCTTCCAAATCGCCTGACTTTAGATCTCCCATTTTGTATCTTTGCCAACAATGATTTTTTGGCTACCTTTTGAGCCGAATTTGAGGTGACAGGCCCATGTACGCCTGTCGCCGGGCTGGCCGGTTGACCTGCCGGACTGTCAAGATCTTGAAAATCAACAGATTGGCTAAACCTGTAATTTGTTTTAGATACGGGATGGCAGGCAGGAAATCGATGAAATCAAACCGGTGGCGAACCGCCACATCCGCAGAAACACGGAACCAGTAATACTCTCTACGAATGGATTTAACGTCTGCTCTCGTCTGTCTGATCATCGGGCTTCCGCTACTTGGATTTTTTGTCAATGGTATTACCGGTCTCTTATCCCGCCGGTACAGAGAGAGAAAAAACCTGATCGGCACACTCTCCAACCTCGCTGTATTTGTTCCATTTTTTATCTCTGTCTATCTCTTCTTGAACTACTCCACTGAAGCAGGGGCAGTTATTATTACCCTGTTTACCTGGATTGATGTCGGATCACTCACCGTCGACATCGCATACAGAATTGATCAGCTCTCCCTGGTTATGGCACTGGTAGTGACTGGCGTAGGCTCTTTTATCCATCTGTACTCTATGGGGTATATGGCTCATGACCCCGGGTACTGGAAGTTTTTTGCCTATTTGAACCTCTTTATTTTTGCGATGCTCAACCTGGTTTTGGGGAACAACCTGCTCCTCCTTTTTCTCGGTTGGGAGGGGGTTGGCCTCTGTTCCTATCTGTTGATCGGCTTCTGGTACAGAGACATGTCAAAATCGGTCGCGGCTAAAAAAGCATTCATCTACAATCGGATCGGAGACTTCGCATTTCTGATTGCAATGTTTATGATTTTTCAGACGGTCGGGAGTCTCGATTTTGATATCATACTTGGTAACCTGGCCGCATTTTCCGGGGATGCTATCTTCTGGATAGGTTTTCTCTTCTTAATCGGCGCGACCGGTAAAAGTGCACAAATCCCCCTCTTTGTCTGGCTTCCGGATGCGATGGCTGGCCCGACATCGGTTTCAGCACTGATTCACGCGGCAACAATGGTTACATCCGGCATCTATCTCATTACAAGGCTGTCTGAAATGTTTGTCCTGTCACCGGAAGTGATGATGATCGTAGCTGTTGTCGGTGCGCTTACTGCGATTGTTGCAGCAACAATCGCTATTACACAGACGGATATCAAAAGAGTACTGGCCTATTCAACGGTATCTCAACTCGGGTATATGTTCCTGGCGCTTGGCGCGGGCGGTTTTACAGCTGCGATGTTTCATGTGATTACACACGCGTTCTTCAAAGCCTGCCTGTTTCTCGGTTCCGGATCGGTGATCCATGCCATGGAACATGTGGAGCATAAACTGCATGATGACGGTAAAGATGTACACTTTGACCCACAGGATATGCGGTTTATGGGTGGCCTGAAGAGGTACATGCCATCGACATACAAGACATTTCTGATTGCAACCGTAGCGATTGCAGGGATCCCGCCTCTGGCTGGTTTCTTCTCCAAAGATGAAGTCCTGATGCATGCCTTCAGTGCAGGGTATGGGGAGTATGCCGGAGCCCTTTACTTTATTTTGTGGGGTGTAGGTATCGTGACGGCATTTTTGACTGCCTTCTATATGTTCCGCCTCACGTTCTCCACCTTCCACGGGGAGTTTAAGCTGGGCAAGAAGATCAAAGAGGCTGCCGGCGCTGAAAAATATTTGCACGAAAGCCCTGTGACCATGACGATCCCTCTCTGGGTGTTAGCTGTCGCATCGGTTGCGGGTGGGTTTCTGGGGATCCCCAATTTTATTGTCGAAACGTTTACCGGCCAACCTGCTCATGTAAACCTGTTGCATGACTGGCTCTATCCAATAGCTGCCGACTTGCCGATCGTGATGGGTAAAGCGGCGGAATGGGCACTTATGATTTTTGCTGTCGCTATTGCTGCAACCGCTGTTTATGTTGCCTATAGAATGTATGGAAACGGCCAACAGGAAGAGTCTGATGTCATTCTGTCTCAAAGGTTCGGATCTCTGTATGAGGTCTGGAGTGACAAGTACAATCTGGATGAAGTATATGAAGGGGTGGTCGCCAGGCCGCTGGTTCTATTTTCAGATCGTGTACTTGCCGTATTTGACATGAAGGTCGTCGACGGTATCGTCAACCTTCTTGGTGGAACAGTACGGCTGTTCGGGAGTCTGCTTCGTTACGTTCAGACCGGGGTCACTACAAATTACGCTCTGTTTCTGATTATCGGAGTGGTTCTTGTATTGGCAATGATGCTCTTTTGAGAATATGCTGTCGCGCACAATGTGCGTGAAAAAACAGGCCGAATGATATCAAATGTTAAGTAAGATTGTCTCATAAGAATGGAAAACCTGCTACAAATAGCTATCTATCTTCCCCTCGTCGGTTCGATCGGGGTATTGCTTTCGAGGAGTGACCGTGCGGTCAAGTGGACCAGCCTGATTGTGACAACGGCTACACTGTTCGTATCACTTCCCCTTCTGTTTCAATTTGATATTGCGGCTTCAGCAATGCCGCAGTTTCTGACGGAGGGATCGGTTGTTATCCCGGGGATTGATATCAAATATCTTACTGGCCTGGATGGCCTGAGCCTGCTTCTCTTTATGTTGACGGTCCTGTTTGGCCCGATCGTAATACTCTCCTCCTGGCATTCGATTACAAAGCATCTGAAAGGGTATTACACGATGCTTCTGCTTCTTCAAACAGCCTCACTGGGTGTTTTTGCCGCTCTCGACCTGTTTGTTTTCTATGTGTTTTTTGAACTGTCCCTGATCCCGATGTATTTTCTGATTGGAATCTGGGGGGGAGCGGACCGTATCAAAGCGACGTTGAAGTTCTTTATCTATACCCTGGTAGGTTCGCTGATCATGCTGGTGGCTCTGATCTACCTGGGTTACCATGCAGGAGCCGTTCATCCCGATTTTCTGTTTACCCTTGACTGGCGGTTTCTCGCCGGTTCAGAGTACCAGATCGGGCTCGTTGAACAGACCTGGATGTTTTTGGCATTTGCACTTGCTTTCTGCATCAAAGTACCGCTCTTTCCCTTTCATACCTGGCTCCCCTATGCCCATACAGAGGCACCTACAGCCGGCTCGGTCGTCCTTGCAGCCATTATGTTGAAAATGGGGACCTACGGCCTGATTCGGGTCTGCATGCCGATATTTCCAAACGCATTTATGGAGTTCGCTCCCTGGTTTGCAATTCTTGCTGTCATCGGTATTATCTATGGGGCACTTGTTGCAATGGTTCAGAAAGATGTCAAAAAACTGGTTGCCTACTCATCCGTCAGCCACCTCGGTTTTGTCGTACTCGGAATTTTTGCCTTGAATACAGTTGCAGTGCAGGGAGCTATTATACAGATGATCAACCACGGCTTGTCGACCGGGGCCCTCTTTCTGATCGTTGGCATGATCTACGATCGGCGACATACCCGTCTGATCAAAGACTTTGGAGGAATCGCAAGCGTAATGCCTGTTTTTGCTGTTCTGTTCCTGGTCGCGTCACTCGCTTCGATCGGATTGCCCGGATTGAACGGTTTTATCGGTGAGTTTTTGATTCTGACGGGTTCATTCTTTTCTGAATTGTACAATACACCGGTTTACGCGATTTTTGCTGCATCCGGAGTCATTCTTGCTGCTGTCTATATGCTCTGGATGTATCAGAGGGTTATGTTTGGCGAAGTTACTCATGAAGAAAATAAAGATCTGGAGGACCTCAACCTGCGGGAAGTGGGACTGCTGGTACCCCTCGTTATATTGATGGTCTGGATCGGAGTACGTTCTGAAGATTATACCCGCTATTCGGAAGCGTGGGTAGAGAGTTATATCAATGTAACCGAAGAGAAGGGCATTGCGGTGTTAGGCCAGGCCAGGAGTGATGAACTGCCAGGCTGGACGGTTCGATTTTATAAGCTGGATCACAGGGTGGATGCCGAATTGGCTGAGACTGTCCCCTCTGGAGATTCGTCGTTGAATACTCGATAACAGGTAGTAGCGGGCAGCCCCCGGTTCTATGGAATCATCAAACGTGCAGGGAGACAATCATGAATCCACTTACAGAAGATGAAATCAGGAACAAACTGGAAAAAGATCTCGAAGAATGGAGCTGGAAAGGTGATAAAATTCACCGAACCTTTCGATTCAAGGATTTTCGGGAGGCGATCACGTTTCTTATGCGGGTAGGTTTTCTGGCCGAAGCTCAACAACACCACCCGGAAATATTTAATGTCTATAACCGAGTTACGATTTCACTTTGTACACATGATGCAGGGGATAAAGTAACGGAAAAAGATTTGAAACTTGCAGAAGCAATCGAAGCGATCCGTCAATGACCTTCCGGAACTTACCGGAATCAGTAGTTCCGGCACTTCTGCGCATACTCTAGACTGAACCGACATATGGATTATCTCTACGATATCAATACATTTTTACCCGGTACGATTATAGCGGTTGCCGGCCTGGCAGTGATACTGCTCTCCGCTTTTATGAAAGATCGTATGAATGTAATATTCGGTGTGACGGTTCTCTCTCTGATAGCGGCGCTTGCTGTTGCGATCCGTGACCTGTTCGGCCCGTCGGGCAGCTCATTTTCAGACATGATTGCCTTTGGCGGAGTTGCAGCGTTTGGTTCGGTGCTGGTTGTTCTGGCTACCCTCTTCTGTGTGTTGATATCAAAAGATTATTTACAAAGCACCGGGCACCATGTGGGGGAGGTGTATGGGATGATTCTGTTCGCGACGACCGGGATGCTTGGCCTTGCGATGTCCAACAGCCTGATCACCCTCTTTATCGGGCTTGAAACGATGTCGATCTCCCTATACGTACTTGCAGGGTTGTTCAATGATGAGAAGAGTGGCGCGGAATCGGCACTTAAATATTTTCTGCTCGGTGCATTTTCAACCGGATTCCTTCTCTATGGAATTGCTCTCATCTATGGAGCGACCGGATCGTTTCGATTTCCGGAAATTGCTATAACAGCAGATGGAAGTGCTCTATTTCTTGCCGGGTCAGCCCTGCTCCTGGTCGGTTTTTTCTTCAAGATTTCAGCGGTGCCATTTCATATGTGGACACCGGATGTCTATCAGGGGACACCCACAACTCTGACGGCTTATTTTGCTACTGCATCCAAGGCGGCAACCTTTGTTGCTTTTATTCTGGTTCTATCCCGGATGATGCCGGTTGCAGAAGGTGTGGAGTGGACCCATGTATTGCAGGTTATTGCGATCATTACCATGATTCTTGGAAACCTCGTTGCACTGGCACAAGATAACGTAAAACGGATGCTGGCCTACTCCAGTATCGCACATGCCGGTTATCTGCTGGTCGGCCTGGCCGCCGGAACGGCAGAAGGGTATACCGCTGTCCTCTATTATCTGTTTGCTTATACTATCATGAATATAGGTGCCTTCGGTGTGATCGCCTACTATGAACGAAACAAGGCCCTGGACTTCTCTGATGTAAACAACTTTGCCGGCCTGGGGTACAAACAGCCCCTGATGGGTGTATTACTCTCTATTTTTCTCTTTTCATTGGCTGGAATCCCTCCGTTTGTCGGGTTTCTCGGCAAATACTATGTTTTCGCTGCGGCAATTCATGAAGGGCTGATTTCGCTTGCTGTAGTCGGTGTACTTGCCAGTGCAGCCAGCGTCTATTACTATTTACGGCCAATGGTATTTCTCTATTTCAGAGACGCTTACAAAGAGTATGATGTGAACATCCCCGGATCAATCTTCAAATATACTCTGATCCTGCTCTCTGTTCTGACCATCTATTACGGAATTGAGCCGATATTCCCCTCCAACAGCCTTATTGAACTGCTTCATTCATTCTACCCGGCAGCAGGGTGATTCTGAATTCTACCTCCTTTCAACTAACAAGAATACTCCTTATCTTAACAGGCTCTGTTATCGCCGACTGTAGTCAACTCAGGCTGACAGCCGGACGATAACTGTTATCAAACCACGATGACAACCAAAGAAACCTGATGATGAAAAAAAACTTCTACGAGTGTACTTATATTATTAATCCTGTTCTGGAGGATGAACAGATCAGGAAAGCCGTCGAACTTGTTCATGACCTTATTCAAAAGAACGACGGCGAAATCGATGAGACAGATGAGTGGGGGCTTCGCCCGCTCGCCTATGATATGGATGGAAAGGGGAATGGATATTTTGTAAACCTCTATTTCCACGCTCCGGCTGCTGCCATTGAGGTGATTGAGCGTAACATGCGGCTGAATGATAACATCATTCGATATATGACTCTGAAGTATGATGCGAATATGCTGCGCCATCGTGAACTTCTCAAAAAGGGAGTCAAACCGACAATCTTTGAAGAGGTTGAAGAGGAATCAGACAGCGACGATCAGGATTGAACGATCGCAATCACCCCATGACAATGACTTTATAACTTCAGAAAAGAGCTATGATTAAGAATCCATCACACCCGAAAAAAGGCCATCTCAAGACGAAAGAGTGCCGGTTCTCCAAATCCGGATTTGTCTACATCGACTATAAGGATGTAGAAACGCTGCAGCGGTTTATCAATGACCAGGGCAAAATCCTTCCACGCCGGGTTACCGGAACCAGTGCGAAGTTCCAGCGGCAGCTCTCCAGGGCAGTGCGCCGGGCACGGTTTATGGGATTGCTTCCCTATGTGGCTGAAAACATTCGATAGAAGCCCTGCCGGAGATATCGCTCCGGTTTGACAGAAAAACATTGAACTGATATACCAACAGATTATGAAGCTTATATTAAAAGAAGATGTTGAAAAATTGGGAAGTGCCGGTGAAATCGTGGATGTAAAGCCGGGATATGGCCGTAACTACCTGATACCGCGGCAGAAAGCGGTGATGGCGACAGCCGGAGCTATGCAGGCCATTCAGGAGCGAAAACGGCAGGCAGCGATCAGGGCGGAACTGACGGTGGCAGCTGCGAAAGAGCTGGCTGAAAAGATCGAGACGCTTTCGGTCACCATTCCTGTCACAACCGGTGAAGATGAAAAAATTCATGGAACAGTTACCAATATTCAGATCGCTGAGGCACTTGAGGAGAAAGATGTTCTTATCGACCGCCGAAAAATAACCATTGATCAGGATGTAAAGGTATTGGGTGAATATACGGCAACCATAGACCTGGTTGGCGACCTGAAACCGACTCTGAAATTCTGGGTAGTCAAGGACGACTGATTTATACCGTCTCTTTCTATTCGAATAACGAAGCGCAGTCCCGATTTGGCCAATAGCTACTAAAATGATGCACAATTGAATGTAAA
>JBBDRW010000074.1:0-41225 GCA_040905265.1 Balneolaceae bacterium
TTTCCCTGTTCGAGTAGTGACAGAGTGAAGAGAGAGTCCCTGCGATCAGATTGTAGCCGTTGTAAGGATCATCTGATCGATTCAGGCCGGCAAGAAAGTCTTCCGGTTCATCCCGGCTCTCCAGAAACGTTGTTGGCAGTTCACCGCGGCTTTTTGCATCCGGGTCATGGCCAGCCATATCCCGGTGGTTGGTGAGGGCCGATATCCTGCCGTCCCGGTGCAAGCCAAGCCAGGTCCCGCCGCCGGCCAGGTCCTTGCCGGCCAAAATGGAAGGGCTTTCCGGCCAGAATCGGGCGGATCGTGTTGGGCGTTCGTAAAATTCATCCCTGTTGGCCGCCAGTATCAAATAGTAGTCCGGGTGGGAATTATAAGCGAATACGAGAAGACACATGGTTTTTCCGTTTATTTTTCGAAACCCTCCTCTTTTAGTGTAACAAAAATTCCGGTAATCCGTGCAGTTAGTGTGAGTGTCACATTGTGATTTTATTTGTTTGATTTCGCATGAATTTTGAATATTTATAGGGTTAATTAAATTAGCTGACTGTTTTGGAATTTGAATCCGGAAGTGACACTGTACGACGTGACTGGCTGATCTTTCTGGTCGGTATTTTGGCCGCTGCCTGGTTTTTCTTTGATTACGGGAACCATCACCCGCTCAGTAGTGGTGACGCCTCACTGGGAGACCTGTCTGCCATGCAGATTGGCAATGAGAAGATGGAATCTTTCGGATATCAGATTTCTCCTGATGGCGTGATAACAGCCCGGTACCAGGTTCGGAGTGCGTTGCTGGATTCACTACAGCTTCAGGCCAATATCAATTCATTTCTTCGGGACTCTTCCAACAGGAAAATCTACCAGCCGTTTTACTGGAGCCTGGACTACTATATATCTCAACAGGCCGAACGTCAGGATTTTGATTTCGAATCAATGGGACGGGATCCGGACTTTACAATCCGGCTGGATGAACGTGGAAGGTTACTGGAGTTCCGAAATCCGACTCAGCAACAACCCTCGACGTTGTTTCATCCGGATGCGATGCGGTCCGCCCTGCGCATGGACGTTCAACAAGAGCATGTTTCTTTGGCGGACAGCCTGGTCCCTCATCGATTTTCCATTGACCTGAATCGAACCGGAGAACCGGAACTGTTAAACGAGGGGGTTATCCTGACTCGTGATGTGATGGTTCGGATGGGGAACTATTATCTGGAACAATCCGGGTGGAGGGAAGTGTTTGAGGAGCCGGAATCCATCCGGCCTGTATCTGTCGGACAGGTAAACGGGGCTGAACTTCTCTACGTTCAGCAGAATCCGAACGTACGTCAGCGTCTTGAGTTGACACTGACTCTCTCAGCCGGAGGTGCGCTGGCATCAATGGCCACTGCATACCCTTCGATTGATGGTATGCCAACAACCCTTCAGTTCGTTTTGAGCGGGCTCAGAGGGTTTGTCGTTGTGATCTTCTTTTTCTGGCTGGCTATTCTTCTCTATATCCGGATCCGGCTGCGGGTAATCGATATCAGGCCGGCAATCCTGCTGGCAGTGATTGCCGGGTTTGCATTCCCGGCATTTGAGCTGTTGAGCTGGCTTCATCAAAATTTTGGCGGGCCCGGGAACCCCGGAGCCGTTGATATTCTGATGCTGGCGGTCCAGATCAGCCTGATGGCCGCATTCATCTCCCTGGCCTATTTTGTGGTCGTCATTACAGGAGATTCGATTACCCGTCAAAACTGGGTGAGTAAAATCAGGACATTGGATCTTGTCCGGATCGGCCACTACATGAACCGGCCGACAGGGGTTGCCCTGATTCATGCAGTCTCATTCGGATTCATTTTGGCAGCAATCTGGTCGGCTCTTCAGTGGGTATTTCCGGTCAGTTATCTTACGGTGCCGGATGCTTTTGTTGCTGACCAGACCTATCTGGCTCCTCTGACTCATCTGGGGCATCACCTGCTGCTCTGTTTTTTTATTATTCAGATCATCTATCTCATCCTGATCGGCCAGGTGAGTTCCTATTCAAAATCGGGATTTGTCACAGTAACTGCATCAGTTCTGGTCTTTGGATTGATGGCGCCGGAGGCTGTTTCCGCCGGTCCGGCAGGAGTTGAAATAGTGTTTTCGGGGGCAATCGGGCTGATTCTCGGGCTGATCTATCACTATCGGGATTTTTTGACGACGTTTTTGACGTTTTTCATATTTACGGTGTTGATCACGACATCGCAAGGCTGGCTTGTGATCAACTCACCGGATGCGTCTGTTTTTTATCCGGCGGCCGGCATTTTGTTCGTCTTTCTGATTGTCGGATATCTCGGAATTACCCGTGGCAAATCGGTCCGGGAACTTCCAAAATATGTTCCTGATTATATTGAGGAGCTGGCTCAGGAGGAGCGAATCAAACAGGAGCTGCAGATCGCCCGAAAGGTTCAGCAATCCTTTCTGCCGATCTCGAAACCGGAATTACCCGGACTTGACCTTGGAGCAGTCTGTATCCCGGCCTATGAGACAGGTGGAGACTACTATGATTTTATCCAGATCGACAGGGATCGATACGCCATTACGATCGGTGATGTGAGCGGTAAGGGATTTCAGGCGGCATTCTATATGACCTTTATCAAAGGGGTTCTGCATGCTCTGTGTCGTGATCTGAAATCGACCTCCTCTGTCCTGGTCAGCGCCAACGAGCTGCTTTTTGAAAACGTCCGCCGCGGCACGTTTATATCACTCATTTTCGGAGTGATCGATCTTAAAAATGGACTATTTACCTTTTCCAGGGCAGGGCACAATCCGCTGCTGCATTACCAAAAGAATGAAGATCGGTTGCGGGTGATACGGCCGGATGGCCTGGCACTTGGTATGACAAGGGATGAAGCATTCAAAAACAACCTGTATGAAGAGTCGCTGCAACTTGAAAAGGGCGATCTTCTCGTTCTCTTCACAGACGGCATCGTGGAAGCCGTAAGCGCAGATCGACAATTCTATGGTGACAAGCGCCTGCACCGGCTTTTGAAGCATCACCACGAGAAATCTTCGGAAGAGATTGTGTCTCATATCATACAGGATGTACAGGAGTTTGCGCAAGAGGCGAAACAGCATGATGATATGACGCTTCTGGTCATTAAGAGGAGCCCATGAGAGAGTATTTTTTCACTATATTCAGGTAGAATGACACACGGGAGGCTTTGAAAAATCAGGTTTTGCAAAGCCTCCACACGAATTGTCTCTTTTAGAAACAAAAAATGGAATTGTCGATGCAGCGGGTTTCACTGATATGTTCACTCTTGTTTACCATTGCCATATCCGTATCTGCCCAGGCTGATTCCCAGGGTGATAACCTGTACTGGGTTGGGATGGAACGGGCACTGCAGCTTTCGGAATCCAATGGTAAACTGATTCTCATCGATGTCTATGCCGAGTGGTGTCCTTACTGTCAGCGAATGCAGGACGAAGTCTATCCGGACCAGACAGTCATCGATATGATCCAGGAGTATTTCATACCGGTTCGGATCAACATCGAATCTCAGGAACCGATGCGGTATCTGGGGAGGGACTATACACAGGAGGAATTCTCCAGGGCACTGCAATACCAGAGTATCCCGACGACCTATTTTATGAACGAGAGTGGTGAAGTGGTCGGGCAGCAGCCCGGTCTCTTGCCGGCAGAGATGTTTTCCGATCTGCTGGAGTATGTTGGAAGCCGGGCATTTGAAGAGCAGACATTTGATGAGTTCAGACAGCAAAAAGATTCCTGAACCATTATTAAATTTCAGAATATCGATTTATGGCGTTAAGTCAGGCAGTAGAAGATTACTTGAAGGCGATCTATGTGCTCGAGGCTGATCTTGAGGATGGAGGAGTATCTACGACACAGGTTGCAGATGAATTGGGTGTCTCATCCGCTTCGGTTACCAATATGATCAAGCGGCTGGCCAAGCTCGGACTGGTTCGGTATGAATCCTATTATGGCGCCAGACTGACAGATGCCGGCAGGAAAATCGCTCTCGAGGTGATCCGCCACCACCGCCTGCTGGAACTCTATCTGAAGGAGGTGATGGGGTACTCCTGGGATGAAGTTCACGATGAGGCAGAAAAGCTGGAACATCATATCTCTGAGCAGTTTGAGGATAAAATCGCAGAGCTTTTGAACCACCCGACCATGGATCCGCACGGAGACCCGATTCCGACGAAGGAGGGCCTGATCCCGGATGTCGCCACCTCACCACTGCTCGAAATGGAGGAGAGGGAACCATGTCTGCTCGGAAGGGTTAAAAACCAGGACCCGGAGTTGCTCCGATACCTTGAAAAAATCGGATTGATTCCGGGTGTCCGGTTAGAAATCGTGGAGAAAGCACCGTTCAAGGGGCCGATAACACTTGAGATAGAGGGAGAAAACAGAGTCGTCGGGTATGATGTCGCTTCACATCTCTACGTGCTGGATGCCGGTGAAGAGAGGTAAACGGCCTGTTTCCTTGTTGATCACCAATTTCCCTGTCCATCTCTTTGGCAGTTGCAACCCGAAGAGCAAGATCTTTGTTCGAGGTCAATCTGAAAGCGTATCCGGATGCTTCAATGGATCCGGATAGTGAAAGGTGTATGAGAGGAGCTCTTTCAGTTTCCGGTTTGAGACAACTTTGTTCTCCACGGGCCCAGTCTCTTCTTGAAACTGTGGTTTCTCCAGGCCGTACTGTTCAGCCGCCGAAGTGTAGAACTCCCGGCGTGTCGGATGCTCATCGGATACGGCATTGAGGATTTTACCCTTTACACCCTGCCGGATCACTTCCACTATCACACCGACCGCATCCGACTGATGGATCAGATTGACCGGTTTTTCCCCGTTGCCCGGATTGTTTCGTTTTGCCAGGTAGCGGACAGGATGGCGGCTTCCACCATACAACCCGCCGAACCGGAGGACTGTAGTATCAAACGTTGTATCTTTCATCAACATCGATTCACAGGCCAGGAGAGCCTTGCCGCTCTCCGAAGAGGCAGAGCTTTCGCGTGCATCCTCCTCGGACACTTCTCCGTCCCGGTTGCTGTAGACGGATGTGGAACTGACAAAAATGACCCAGGGGATCTTGTGCTCCCGTACTTTTCGGATGACTGATTCCACCTCCCCGGGATGACGCTGCAGGACATCTCCTTTCCTTCGTCCGGGAGGGATATTCAGGACAAGAAGGTCACAGTTCCAGAACTCCACCTCCTGATCCGGCCGGATGCCCTCACGGGTTACTTCCAGCAGCAGGGGTTCAATCCCTTTGTTGCGTAGTGAACCCAGCTTTTCCGGCGAGGTTGTACTCCCCATTACCCTGTGGTTCTCCCCGATGAGTTGGACAGCGAGCGGATAACCGAGCCAGCCGCATCCAAGTATACTGATGTTCATATCTTGTACTTTGGTATCATTGATTACAGGTTGTAGAATATACAGATTTCAGGTCGACGGGGTTCCATTTTTCGATGGCACCTGTAAATATTGGATCACTCTTTCCCGGCGATTTGAGTATCTTGGGATTTGCTCCGGTATTGTTTATCTGTAGGGGCGGATGAGCAAGCGTCAGGCAGTATATTGAATGGGTATTATATCTGATGGAAGCCTCCGTTTATTTCAGGCCGAGCTCACCGATGAAGAATTTGAAGTTGGAAATGGGTTTCAATAATGAATGAGAAGAGAAAAATCGCTGTGGTTGGTGCCGGTATCAGCGGATTAACAACTGCTTATAAACTGGAACGGTCAGGGGCAGAAGTGACGCTGTTTGAAAAACGGCCTGATCCCGGCGGCTCGATCAAAAGTGTTCGGGAGAAGGGATGGCTGGTAGAGTATGGGCCGAATACCTTTCAACTGAAATCTGAACGTCAGCTAAAGTTTCTGCGTGAACTGGGCCTTGAAAAGGAGATTGTGGTTGCAAATTCCAGCTCCTCCAACCGTTTTGTATTGAAAGGTGGGGAACTGATACCGGTACCTGTGAAACTGGCCGAGATGTTCCGTACGGAACTGATCAGCCGGAAGGCAAAGAAACAAGTACTGATGGAGCCATTTGTTTCGAAGGGTACTGATCCTGATGAGTCGCTCGCATCATTTGTCCGTCGCCGGCTCGGAGACGAACTGCTTGAGTATGCTGTAGATCCGTTTGTTGCCGGTGTCTATGCGGGCCGGCCCGACCAGCTTTCCGTACGGCATGCGTTTCCCCGTTTGTACAGCCTGGAACAGAAGTACAGGTCTCTCATACTGGGAGCAGTCGCCTCCTCTTTCAGCAGGCGAAGGAGAGAGTCGTTCGCTACCCGCCTGATCTCGTTTCAGGATGGTCTTCAGGCCCTTCCTGTACGTATTGCCGGAAGGTTGCAGGATGTTCGATATCAGAAAGATGTATCCAGGATACAACGTGAGAAGGAGGGATGGTTTGTCGAGGCATCCGGTGAGAAATCCGGTCCTTATGAACATGTAATTTTGAATATTCCGCTCTACCGGATCAGCGAACAGCTGGTGAACGGGGGTGGATCCATTCTGGGTATGGTGAAGAAGGCGGGATATCCGCCACTCTCCGTTTTTATTTCGGGATACCGGCGTGAGCAGGTAGCCCATCCTCTGAATGGATTCGGTTTTCTGGTTCCAGGGAATCAGAAAAGACAAATTTTAGGCACCCTTTTTAACTCTACGCTTTTTCCCGGCCGGGCACCGGAGGGAAAGGTGCTTATGACAACCTTTGTGGGCGGTGGCCGCCAGCCTGAGCTCGCCTCACTGGAGACGGCTCAGCTTGCCGCTCTTGTCGGCGGGGAACTTCGGGAACTGGCAGGTGTGAATGGAGAGCCGGAGTTTATGGATCACGTCTACTGGCCGAATTCAATACCGCAGTATACTACCTCCTATGATGAGGTCCTTGGTGCAATACGAGAGCTGGAAGAGCAAAACAAAGGGCTTCATCTCCTTGGAAATTTCCGGGGCGGGATTTCGATGCCCGACTGTATTGATAACGGTTTTGCCCTGGCTGCCCGGTTGAGTAGTAAGTAACCCGTCCACCATACTCCTGCGGGGCTCCGCCGGCTGGCGGAAACTTTTGCCGTCTGGCTTCTTTAAAAAACAGCTACGGGCTATGCACCGGTTTTTTGCATTGCGATCCGGCAAAATCTTTTCGACTCACCCCGTCGGTTCACTGAGACTACGTTCGTTGTTTGGCAGAGAAGAGTTCAAGCAGATGCTGAAGAAGATTCTGTCCTGTCCGGGTGATTCTCTCTCTGCGTCCCATTGAGAGGAAGCTCATCATGATTCGAAGCTCGCTCAACAGGTACGGGGGGTCTGTAACCAGTGTATCGTTTTCAATGACCATGTCCCAGTCGATATCGTGATCGAATCGAACACCGGCTTTAGACATTACCTTGTGATAGATGTTTGCGATCAAGCCGTAACCGATCGTTGTCGGGTGGAGTCCGTCCAGACTGAAAATTCCTCCCTGTACAATTTTTCGGCTCTCACTGTCGACTTTCAGATAGTCTGTAGACAAGGTCACTTTCCCATCCTCCCGGACGAGGTGGGACGTCATTTCATTCCTTTTCAGGGCTTTGATAAACTCCGGAGGGAATGGCCGAACCGCATCAACCCCGAGCCGCCGTCTTGCAACAGCATTCACATACCTGTGAACCGGAACCCTGTGGAAACCAAATTCATCGGCAAGGTCCCGAATGATCTGGTTATACCGGTCTACCAACTGATCGAGTTCAATCGCCTGTTCACGGGTTAGGTGAGGGTTTTTTTCGGGATCGAAATCTTCATCCCAGATCCAGAACCGGGTATAGTAGTCAAAATACCCCCTGTGTGGCCCCTCCCGCACAAGGTTTACACCCCGGATTAACGGAGGAATCGTGACGTAGGGATATGTCGGTACAAAAACTCTCGGGATCTTCAATCGGCTGACTTTTTCATAAAGGCGGCGCATCTCTTTTTCAAAATGTTCCGGCCGGTAAACGGTTGAGGCCCGTTCAAAATGGGGTGCGTTCAACTCCTCCGGTTCGGAGTAGATAATCTTGAGGGCACTGAGAGCACCGACAAAATTATTGTGGCCGATACAGACAATCAGGTTTTCGATTCCTCCATGTTCATTGAGCCATCGAATGTTATCGATTTGTGAGTGCTCCTCATATTCGGGCTGGAAGGCGGGGTTGAGAACGAGCCGGCCTGTGATGTACATGGCATGATCCGGCAGAACGTTGTAGACCGAATAGCGGGCTTTGTTCTCCTGAAGGTACGTTCGGCACAGCTTTTCATTCATGAGCCATGCATCATTTGCTGCGAATCCCCAAATTGCCTGATTGTGATATGGGATCTTTTGATCGCTTCCGTCAGTGAATGCCGTCCCTTCCCAGTAGTTTTTGATACGGCGCAGTGTACGGTAGAGGTAACGTGCCGCGGGTATATATTCATTCCAGGTGATTCGGTTCCCGAACTCCTCCGTAAGGCCACGTACAATCATCTCCAGATTTACCGGAATCCCGGTCTGTGCGGAAAACGAAGGGATGTCAAACCGGGGTGCCGGTTCAAAGCACCGGGAGAGCATGGCAGGGAAACTCATGTCGGTCCGGTAGATTCCTCCATTCTGGAATCCCTGTCCCATACTGTCCCCGATGACAGCCAGTTTGTATTCATTTGAACTGTTTCTCTTTGCCATCGTAGCTGTTCATCATCTGCCGGTCTCACAGTACTTTCTGACACAGAAACCGGAAGTCTCTGCCCTGTCTGTTTGACCGGTTATTTCTTTGGTTCCGTTTGAATGTCTATATTATTCCTGCAACAATAAAGCCATTGATAACATCAAAGTGTCTTTGGACATTGTTTCCAGTGGCTGGTACATTGGAGGCTTTGAAAATCCTGGTTTTTCAAAGTATCCACATAGTATGGTTGAAAAAAATCGTTTAGACAAACAGAAAATGGAATGCCGAGAGATTGAGTTTTCCGGATGAAACGAAATTCGCCGGCTACTTTCAACGTCGAATCAGACTCCGGTTGGAAACGATGAAACTGCATACGCATTACAGTCTCCTGCTCTTCTTCTTGCTGATTCCTGTCACTCTCTTCAGCCAGGTTGTGCCTCAGGTATCCGGTGGAGAGAACCGGGGAGTACAGCATATATTTGTTCCACTTGTTGCCTATACGTCAGACTTGGGGCTGGTTGGCGGTGGCGTAGGCCAGAGAATTGACTATGGAGAGGGAGTTTCTCCATTTCGGAATTCGACGGAAATTACACTTTTGGCTTCTACCAAGGGGTTACTTTCAACAAGGTTCAGCTATGATCGAACCCGGACCTTTGGCAGAGACATTCGCTCCGGAATCGACATGAAGCTGGGGCGGTTTCTGAATCAGAACTATTTCGGGCTCGGAAATGAGACCCGGTTTGAGCAGAAACATTGGGACGATGAGGCTTACTTTTATGAGCACAGGGAGTTGAGAATTAATTATCAGGTTCGGATACCTCTTCCCGGATTCCATTCAGGGGGGCAAAACCGAAATGATCAGGAAGGGGTTGATTATGATCCCATGCGAACCCGATTTGAATGGCTGTTTCTCTACGAGATGGTCCTCAACCGTCCCGGGTCGCAGGGCGATGGTACTCTGTATGAGGAGGAGCACCCTTATGGCTCCGGCGGCGGAATGGTACACTCCCTGGGCCTCGGGCTGCTATTTGAAAAGAGGGACAGTGAGTTCGATCCCAGAAAAGGAGTCCGTTATGATTTTCGCTTTACAGCAGCCCCCTCATTCCTGGGGGATTATGGGTACAGCAGGTTCAGCCTGAATCTGAGGCACTATTTTCCTCTGTTACCCGCGATAACTCTGGCCAATCAAGTTGATGTGCAAAAGAGTTTTGGGAAGCCCCCGTTCTGGGATCTTCCGGTTATCGGGTCTGAGGATGAGCTCAGGGGGTATCCGGAGTTTCGGTTTCGTGGTGAAAGCAGCTGGGCCAGCAATACTGAACTGCGAGCCTGGTTCTATGAGATTGAGGAGTTGCAGATAAAGCTTGGGATTCACGGATTTTGGGACACCGGCCGCGTATTTCAGAAGGGCGATACGACTACGAAACTCTTCAGTGGATTGAAACATACTGGCGGATTTGGCGGAGCGGCTACTCTTTTCAGCCCGGATCTCATCGTTCGGGCAGATATCGGTTTCTCTGAGGATCTGTACAGGATCTATTTTGGTATTGGCTACCTGTTTTGAGGTCCAGGAGTCTGTCGGACTTATGGGATCGTATCAACTAATCTCTTGCGGCTTGCCCCGCATCGTATGGTTGACACGAAACGGGTCAATTCAGAGACTGGATAATCTGCACTACGGAATCCCAGCTTCCCTCCGCCTGATGATCTGCCTGTAATCCTTCCTGATACATCTTTTGTGTGACACCGGCACTTGCCGAGATCAGGATCAGATCCTTCAAATCCAATTCCGGAAAGGCTGTTTTGGTTCGAATCACGGAACCTCTGGAGTGAAAAAGTATGGCATCCGGCGGCTGTGAGTGGACAATTTGCCGAGACTCTCTGAGCTGGTTTTTTTCAAGAGGTACCGGCTCACAGACCGTCAATTCCGAGACCGGCAGATCCAGCTCCTGCAGTAATCCCGGCATCTCTTCACTGGATCCGTCTGCACAGGGGTAGAGAGTACCGCCGGATTGATTGATACGAAGCATGAACTCCATCAGGTCGATTGGACGGGCTCCTTCTCGTGGCAGGATTCCGGGAATTCCGGCATCTTCAAGAAGATCCACTTCCGGCTGGTTCATGGCCAGATGGATCTTCTGCAGTATCTCATTCCGGATTCCGCTCTTATCCGCCCAGATGAGAAAGTTTTGAACATGCCTGACACCTCCGTAGACAACAAACCGGAATGTGTCGATCTGCTGTCTGAGGGCTTCCCGTTGCTCTGGATCCATCCGGAAGCGATATTGTTCCAGTGGAACCGGCAGGAGTTCCCAACCTGCATCCGGTATACGCCCATTCAGTGTAGAGGCTTCCGTCGTTTCAGATGTGATGAGGATTGTCTTCATGGCCGGTCAAGATAAGAAAATCAGATCAATCAGCCGGGTTCAATTTTTTACATGGAACCTGAATATTTTACTTTCAATAGACACTGAAGATATTATTTTGAAAGGTGAGATTACTATAATGAAATGAAGAGACAACCATTTTATAGCAGTTCTGAACGGTATCATCAACGTAGAAACTCCCCGGAGAGCCGTCGGTATTCCGATGATGATCAGCGGGGAGAGTCCGGTGATCAGGCCGGCCCTGCTGATTCCGGCAGATGGTCACATTCATGGCGCGAGTTCAGGGTCCGGAATGAAACGTATCTGTTGATCGCTGCCTGTGCGGTACTTCCACTTCTTATTCTCGGTGTCTGGCTGCTGTTAAATGAATCGCCCGCAGCACTGACTCAACGGGATATCGATATGGCGGTACTTCACTCACTGGAAAATATGCCGCCGTCACCCTCTTGGGAATCATTGGCATACGAAGCAATACGTCCATCGATTGTACGGGTTCGAAGGGTGGACAGAGATGAAAATGGAGAGGATGAGATCGATCGTGGAGTGGGTACAGGGGTGGTTGTGGAGGATGATGGGACCATTTTAACGAATCTGCACGTTGTTGCCGGCAGTGAACGGACGGTTGTTGTTTTTGCGGACGGAAGTGAGTCTGATGCTGATATCGTCGGAATTCAGCCGGAGAATGATCTGGCAGTGATTCGTGCACGTCAGTTGCCGGATGATCTGATGCCGGCAACCCTCAGATCCACCAGCGGGCTTCGGGAGGGAGATCATGTAATTGCGGTCGGTTATCCGTTTGGAATCGGGCCGTCGGTCTCATCCGGTATCATTTCCGGCCTGGGCAGAGAGTATGTATCGGAAGAGGGGGAACCGGCACTGACCGGTTTGATCCAGTTTGACGCTGCCGCCAATCCGGGAAACTCCGGGGGGCCGCTGGTTACAAGGGAAGGTGAAGTGGTGGGTATTGTAACGGCCATTCTGAATCACTCCGGACAGCGTGTCTTTATCGGTATCGGTTTTGCTGTTCCCATTGAAAGTGCAACTGAGTCTATGGGCTCGTCCCCATTCTAACATCATTGAATTTCAGATTATGAAAGAGAACCCAGATATAAACGGTGAAACGGTAACCCGGTTAACGGAAAAACTTCTATATGAGGTTAAAAAGGTGGTGGTTGGCCAGGACCATTTTCTGGAACGGGTTCTCGTTGCCATTCTTGCACAAGGCCATCTTCTGGTAGAGGGTGTCCCCGGGTTGGCCAAAACCCTGACGATCAAGACACTTGCCAGAACGATCCGCGGGAAGTACCGGCGTATTCAGTTCACTCCGGACCTGGTGCCTGCAGATCTCGTGGGAACCCGAATCTACAATCAGAAGAGTGGAGACTTCAGCACGTCACTCGGGCCGGTATTCACCAACCTGCTGCTGGCCGACGAGATCAACCGGGCACCGGCCAAGGTGCAGAGTGCACTTCTTGAGGTGATGCAGGAGTACCAGGTGACGATTGCGGGAGAGACGCACGAAGTGCCCAGGCCGTTTCTGGTCATGGCGACTCAAAACCCGATTGAGAGTGAAGGGACCTATCCGCTGCCGGAGGCTCAAATCGACCGGTTTATGATGAAGGTGTTAATCGGTTATCCGAGTGAAGAGGAGGAGTTTGTGATCGTTGAACGGGTGACGGGTCTTGCCGAGGTGGTCCAGCAAGTGGCATCGACGGAGAAACTGCTCGATCTGCAGAAAGCTTGTCGCGCCGTATATGTAGATCCTCCCCTGATTCAGTATGCTGTCAAACTGGTTGCTGCAACACGGGAGCCGGCGAAAGCGGGCCTTCCGGAGTGGTCGGAGTATGTGACCTTCGGAGCAAGCCCGCGGGCGACGATCAACCTGATTGAAGCCTCTCGTGCTCTTGCATTTTTGCGCGGACGGGATTACGTCCTCCCATCCGATGTCAAAGACCTCTCTGGCGATGTTCTGCGTCACAGGCTGGTGCTTTCGTACAAGGCACTCTCGGAGAATCTGACGGCTGACGACCTGATCCGGCTGTTGGTCCAGAATATTCCGGCACCTGAAAAACCGATGGAATCCCATGCCTGAAGAGATTGAGAATACGGATGCTCTGTTAAAACGGCTCGAATGGTCGGTCCTGCGGAAACTGGATGGCCTGATACATGGAGACTACAGAACGCTGTTCCGTGGGTACGGGCTGGACCTGGCTGACCTGAGGGAATATAAGGCTGAGGATGAAGTTCGTTACATAGACTGGAACGTGACAGCACGGCTGCAGGTTCCCTATGTCCGGCAGTATAATGAGGAGCGGGAAGTCACGGCTTGGTTTTTGCTCGACACAAGTCCATCCATCGACTTCGGTTCGGAGGAGAGGGACAAACGGTCTGTACTGGCCGGCTTTGTTGCTGTTCTTGCCCGGCTGCTGACGATGCGGGGTAACCGTGTCGGCGCGATTCTCTACAGTGACCGTATCGATCGGGTGATTCCTCCACGCAGCGGAAGAGTTCAGGTACTGCATATTCTCGAATCTATTCGAAACCGCCCTGACCGGAAGCGGTCAGAATCCACCGACCTCGGGGATTTTCTGCAAAAGGCGGGGCATATTCTGAAAAGGCGTTCATTGTTGTTTGTAGTCTCGGATTTTATCTCGGCCCCCGGCTGGAGCGAACCGCTCAGTGATCTTTCCCGCCGACATGAGGCCCTCGCAATCCGGCTCTATGACCCATTGGAGAGAAACCTGCCTGATTTGGGCCTGTTTTTGATGCAGGATTCGGAAACCGGTGAGCAGCTATTGGTTGACTCGAATGATCCCGGTTTCAGGAAAAGATTTGCTGAGCTTGCGGAATCGCGTGAAGCAGAACTTTTGGACGCGTTGGCCAAGGCCGGTGTCGATACCCTTGAACTCTCTACAACGGATGACCTTCTCGAGAGCCTGATCCGATTCATTGAATTGCGTACATACCGATCAAGCCGGGCAGGAGCAAGATCCCTGCCTGGTCACATGGAGGCTTCGCTATGAGTTTTATCTGGCCAATCTTACTTTGGAACCTGCTTTTGATACCGCTGTTGGTTCTGGCCTATTTTTATATTCTTCGGAGAAAAAAACAGGCAGCAGTCCGGTTTGCCAATTTGAATCTGGTGAAAGAGGCGATGGGAGACGGGCCGGGTATGCGTAGACATATTCCTGCAATTCTTCTACTGGTCTCTCTGACGTTGATGATCATCGGGATTGCCCGCCCCACAGCGATGGTGACACTGCCGTCTGAAAGAGGTACTGTGATTCTGGCGATGGATATTTCCGGTAGCATGAGAGCTGCTGATGTCGAGCCCGACCGGTTGTCGGCATCGCAGGAAGCGGCGATTTCATTTGTCATGGACCAGCCCTCAAGTACCCGTGTTGGGGTAGTTGCCTTTGCCGGTGCTGCGCTGGTTGTCCAGCAGCCAACCCTGAACCGGGAAGAGATCATCCGGTCCATCGAACAGTTTCAACTCAGGAGAGGTACCAATATCGGAGAAGCGATTTTGGTTTCACTTCAGGTACTCTTTCCGGAGGCTGACTTTGATACGGGAACGAGAGGGTTTACAAATGAGAGATCCAGAAGTGCTCCCCTGGGTGAAGCGCGGGACAGAGAAGAGTTTATCCCGGTTGAACCGGGTAGTTACTCAAACGCCGCTGTTGTACTGCTGACGGACGGACAGCCGACAACCGGCCCTGAACCGGTTCAGGCTGCAAGGATAGCGGCTGACCGGGGTGTCCGCATCTTTACGGTGGGTTTCGGGTCCAGGCAGGGAGAGGTGATCGGATTCGGCGGCCGTTCGATGAGGGTTCAACTGGATGAGGAGAATTTGCGACAGGTAGCTGAAATCACAAGAGGCAGATACTTTCATGCCGGGAGTTTCGAAAACCTGAGTGAAGTATATCAGACACTGACTACCCAGTTTTTCATGGAGCGTGAAGAGACTGAAATTACGGCATTCTTTGCGGCCGGCGCGATGCTGACGCTGCTCCTCTCCGTAACTCTTTCACTGATCTGGTTTAACCGAATTTTTTGAAGAAGTACTGGAAAGGGATCGGTAAGCAACGGCAAACCCTTTTTCAAATGCATGGATGGCTGCTTCGATTGTGTCAGGTGAAGCACCTCTCGATGTCCACTGCTGCTCTTCTTTCTCTAAGGTGAGGGTAACTACCACCAGTGAGTCTGTATCCGGGCTGAGGATTTCCATCTCATGGTCGGCCACTTCCAGTGGAAGTATGTGATCTGTCTCCTGCCGGATCGCATTCAGGATAGCATCCACCGGCCCGACACCCTGGTGTCTGGAGATAACGGTCTGATCTCCCATTCGCAGTTTCACCTCAGCAGATACAAACCCCTTTTTTTTCATGGTTACCTTGTAGTCGTCTACACGCACCGGGAACTCCAGGCCGGTTTCTTCGTTCATGACCATTGACTGGAGGAATTCGATCTCATTTCTCTTCAGGGTTTTGCCGTGACGGTTAATCCTCTCGATATACTCTTCGTAGAGTTTCTGGTGGTTCTCGTCCAGCTTCAGATTAGCGAGTACGGTCTCTCTTGATTTCCCCCAGCCTCTCTTCTGCAAATCGATAAACCCGGACTCTACATAGCTCCTGATGTTTTCCAGATCGGGCTGTAGAAGAGGTGATGTGAGGCTGTGTTTTGTCACAACCCGTGTATCCTTGAGCCCGGAGCCTGTAAGCACAAAGAGGCATTTTTTTCCTCTGAAAGCATTCCGGTTGTTCTTGAAACAGGCGAGGGGTAAGGCCGCCGCGGGCTCTGTAAAATGGCCCTCCTCAACGGCCATTTCCCGGAGTGAATCCAGAATCTCATCTTCTGATACGGTGTAGGCGGTTCCCCCCGTATCATCGATTCCGCGAAGTACTTTGTGGAAATCGATCGGATTGGACGTTGCAACCGATGTAGCAATAGTCTGTACCTGCCGTTTGACGACTTTCTCTCGTTTGAAGATTCCTTCGACTACCGGGGAGCTCTCTTCCGGCTGGATTGCAATCAGGGCTGGAGTGTGGGCTAATGTTCCTGCAGCCTTCAATTCACGATACCCCTTGTGGATCGCCCCAAAATTGGTGCCGCACCCCACAGGTATGAAGAGGGCGTCAAAGTCCTCTCCACCCTGTTTCAGCAGTTCCCAGGTAAATGATTTTTGCCCCTCTTCCCGGAAGACATAATCTCCGGCCAGATAGTATCCGGCAGATTCGGCAAACTCACGACAGAGGGTCTCACATCGGGTAAAATCCCCCTGTATCCGGAGAATATTTGCGTTGAATATCGTCGCTTGCGCAAGTTTGGCTTCGGTCGTCTTCTCCGGAACAAAAACATAACACGGTAACCGGAAATAGCAGGCATATGCAGCTACTGACGCAGCCATGTTCCCTGTGGATGCGAGACAGATTGCCTCAGCACCGAGTTCGAGTGCTTTCTGAACCTCCAGATGGCTGCCCCGGTCCTTGAAGCAACCGGTAGGGTGTTCATACTCCAGTTTGGCGTAGAGGTCTGCATCGTATCTCTCCGAGAGCCGGTCCAGTCGGGTCAGGGTGGAAGGGTGATTTCTGAATGGATCGGGCAGTAGGGAATCGATCGGGTATTGAATCTCCGGGCGATTCTCCTGGTAATTGATTTCGAGAACACCTCCACAAGACGTGCAGTAGGTAGAGGTTACCCGTTCATCATTCTCCCTGTCGCACAGTAGGCAGCGCATTGTATAACCGTTATGAGTCGGCAGGGTCATCACTGTTCTGTTTGAAGTGGAAGCAAGACTATATTTTCAAAATCGAGGTCGAGCTCTTCAAAAACCGGTTCTGCCAGCTCTGCAATTTCATCGTCAGAGTAATCGTGAAGGCCTTCCAGCTCGACATATAGCGTTTCATTGATCTCGTCTATGTAATAGCGAAAGTCGGTCGATTCAAAAATGTCCGCAAGAGTTTTTACCAGAAAAGCAGTATCCTCCTGCCATGCTTCCAGTTCGGATTCATTGATATCTGTCATGATCGTTGTACATTGACGTTGTCTGTATGGATCTCCACTGCAAAACCTCCTGTAAAATATTGAATCTGTGACGATGAACCAACGAATGAAACGATTGGCCGAACTCGCCGATGCCGGGGAGCGGATTATCCTGGGCCTTATGAGTGGTACATCTGTGGACGCCCTGGATCTCGCACTCTGCAAAGTGAGTGGACATGGAATCAATACAGAGCTGGAACTTCTGCATTCCGGATCACGTCCATTTGATCCGAATGTGCGGAATCAGATAGAGTCGCTCGCATTTGATCCTGAGTCTGCGACAGGTGAAGTTTGCAGGCTGCAAGCGGTATTGTCGGCGACCTGGACAGAGCTGATCCTCGAACAGCTGGATGAGTGGGGGGTTAGCCCTGATCGTGTAGACCTGCTGGCCAGCCACGGCCAAACCCTGCTGCACCAGCCCGGAAGAGGAATCGCGCCGGACACTACGCTTCAGTTGGTAGACGGAGACCGGCTTGCTGCCGGAACAGGTATTTTGACCCTGAGTGATTTTCGCCAAAAACATATTGCAGCCGGCTATGAAGGTGCTCCACTGGCTCCCCTCGCAGATCTGATTCTGTTTGCACATCCGACGGAGAGCCGGTATCTGCTGAATCTTGGCGGGATCGGGAATATCACGGCACTTCCGGCAGGATCAAGCCATATGGAGGTGCCTCTGGCCACCGATACCGGTCCGGCCAACACATTGATTGATGAAGCTGTCAGGAAATTACTTCCCGGATACGATTACGATCCGGAAGGATCATTTTCACAGAATGGGGAGGTGATCGAGCCACTCCTGGAGCGATTTCTTGCCCATCCGTTTTTTCAGCGTGACCTGCCGGCATCAACCGGCCAGGAAGAGTTCTCCTGGAGCTGGGTTCATCGGGAGATGCTGGCTGAAGGGTATGAGATCCCGGTCAGGAATCTGCTTGCGACGCTGGTTGAACTGACAGCCTGTTCGGTAGGCAGAGTGATGGAGTGGCTTTCACCACCTGAACATGCTCAGATCTATATAAGCGGAGGCGGCTTGAAAAACCATTATCTCATGGAGCGGCTGGCCTGTCGCCTTCCGGGGCTGAAGCTTCGGCCTCTTTCTGAAATCGGGGTCGATCCGGACGCGAAAGAGGCGATACTTTTTGCAATACTTGCCAATGAGACGGTAGCCGGAGAGGGGTGGTTCAACAGGGACAGAAAACGTTTTGTTCTGGGAAAGATCAGCTTTCCCATGGAGTAGCTTCGTGTTGTTTCAACCATACTCTGGCCCCACATCGCATGGTTGAAACAACACCAGAAGCCTTTCGGACTTGGATGATTGACAAGAGGGGACGTCAGGTTTGAGGCAGATGCCAGGCATTCCTCAGCGATAAATGCTAAAGGAGCGCTTATAAAAATCCATATTAAGGCAGATGGCCAGCAGGATAGTATTGGTCAGGAGAGCTGACCCTCCGTAACTGATAAAGGGCAGGGTGATACCGATGATCGGGACCAGGCCGGTCGTGCTCCCCATGCTGATGACAAAATGAACAAAATAGAGGCCGGCCGCACTTACCATCACCATTTGGGCGAACGGATGGTTGTGTGAATTCGCCATGAGCAGCAGTTTGATGAAGAGTATCAGGTAGAGCAGCATCACGATGCTGGCTCCAATGAATCCAAATTCCTCTCCGATCACACAAAAAATAAAATCTGTCCACTGTTCCGGGAGAAACCGGAGCTGGGTTTGGGTTCCCTGCATAAACCCTTTGCCATACAATCCACCCGACCCGATCGCAGTCGTGGACTGGATAATATTCCAGCCGATCCCCTGAGGATCAACGGTCGGGTTGGCAAATGCTTCAATGCGGGCACGCTGGTGAGGTTGCAGCACCTGGTGAAGAGCAACTTCGGTACCAATGACTATGAGTATTCCGAGCAGGAGGGATGAGAGGCTCAGCCATTTTTTCTGCTGGATGAAGAAGATAATCGTCATGATCACAACGGCTGCGAGTATGCCGAGCCTGAGATCAATGATTGTGAAGTATGCGATGATTGCCGGGGATATCATCAGGAGGGAGATTGCATAGGGAAGTCCGGACCAGAACAGTACGATTGGTAGCAGGCCGATATAAACCAGAGCTACTCCTGCTTCACTCTGCAGAAAAAGAAGACTTATCGGTATAGCAAACAGAAGTACGACGACCAATGCCGTTTTCAGGTTCCCGGTTGAGGCATCCCGTTTGCCGGTCAGGTAACTTGCCACAGCAAGTATGGTTGCCAGTTTAGTCAATTCGCCTGGTTGAAGATTGAATGGCCCGACTCTGAGCCAGCTTTGCGAGCCACTCACTTCCACACCGACAAAAATGGTTAGAATCATTAAAAAGATACAGAACAGATAAAAAGGGAAGGCAAAGAGTTGAAAGGTTCTTGGAGGTACAAACTGGATGAACGCCAGAACCGTCAACCCGATTGCAAACCAGATCGATTGCCGCATGAAGTTCTCCTGGATCTGTTCAGGCAGAAATTCAGAGACCTCGCCGAGTGTCGCACTGTATATAGCTACCAGTCCGATACAGGCCAGGCTGGCCCAGGTCAGAAGCAACGTCCAGTTAAAATCCTTGAGGTTGACCATTACTCTTCCTCTACTACTATTTCTTCTTCTACCGCAGGTTGAAAGTTCAATACACGGTTTAGCAGATAGTCTCTGTTGACTCCGCCGGTGAAATACTGCTCCTGCATCAGGGATGCAATCGGTGCAGCAGTTTGTGAACCGAATCCTGCATTCTCTACCAGAACGGCAATGGCGATTTCGGGATTTTCAGCCGGAGCATACATAATATACCAGCCGTGATTTTCTCCGTGAGGATTCTGTGCAGTACCCGTTTTTCCGGAAGCAGATGTATCCGGAAATGCGTAGTACCGTCCGCTCCCTTCTGTGACAACACGACGCATACCGGTACGAACGAGTTCGAGATGATCCTCCCGGATCCAATCGATTCTTTCACGGTTCGGGTTTGTATAACTTTCGTTTCCCTCTGTATCACGAACTGCCCGAACAAGGTGCGGCTGGACCCGATATCCGCCGTTTGCGATCACGGAAGTGGCAACTGCCATCTGTAACGGTGATACTGATACAAGTCCCTGGCCGACACCGAGACTCATGAGGTCCCCGACCCCCCAGTTTCTCTCGCCACCGTGTGTCCGATTCATATACGTGCTGTCTGGTATCAGGCCGGCTGTCTCATGGGGGAGATCGACCGAGTTCAGGATACCCATGCCGAAATCTTTCATCATACGACTCCACTCATTGAAATAGCCGCGGGTCGCAATCCGGTCCATCATCCAGAAAAAATAGGTATTGCTGGAGTACGTGAGTGCCCGCTCCAGATCGTAATCTCCAATGTCTGCTTCATCCCGATACTGCCTTCCGCGATAATAGTAACCGGGGTTGTGAATTACCGTTTCCGGGGTAATCAAGCCAACCTGAAGTCCAAATAGCCCCATAAATGGTTTAAAGGTAGATCCTGGAGGCTGCCTGGATGAGATTGCCCGGTTATAAAGAGGGGTGTTTCTGTCGACATTGATCTCTTGCCAGTACTCCCGGTCGAGTCTTCCGGCGAGTCGGTTGATATCATATTGTGGTGAGCTGACGAGTGCAAGAATTTCACCGTTTCGGGGATCCAATGCTACTGCCCCCCCTGTCTTTCCTACAAACAGCTGTTCTGTCAACCGTTGCAAACCAGCATCAAGAGTTGTGATCAGGTCATACCCTTTTCGTGGGGGTTGATTTAACTCTCCGTTATTATAACTCCCGAGAGACTGTCCATAGGCATTGACCCTGAGGTATTCAGTTCCCAACTCTCCACGGAGATAATCTTCATAGACCAGCTCGAGGCCACTTTTTCCAACTTTATCCCCCATTCGCAACTGTGGTGAGCGCTCATGATCTTCCGGGGACGCTTCACGTAGATAGCCGAAGGCGTGGGAGGCCATGATCCCCTGATTGTAGTGGCGTTTACTCTCAATGGTATGCCCGATGCCCGGAAGCTGCCAGATGTTCTCCTGGATGTTGGAGAATACTTCAAAGCTTACTTCGGTATAGAGCCGGGATGTTCTGTCCCAGGAGTACTGTTGTGCCTCCCGGACTCGCTCCAGCAGGCTCTCCTGATCGGTCCCGAGGAGATCTGCAAGGAGCGAAGCTTTGGACATGTCGAACTTTGAAGGGATGATTGTAATGGAGTAGATCGGTTCGTTTTCAACCAGAATTGTCTCGTTCCGGTCCAGAATCAATCCCCTTGCGGGTGAGACGAACTCCTGCCGGATATAGTTCTGCCGGCTGATTGGAGAGTAGGTTTCATAGTCCAGAATCTGCAGCTGAAAGATTCGGCCGGTTATAATGAACCAGATCAGGATAACGATTCCGATCAGAATACGAAGGGATGTTCTGCTATGTTTGGCTTTGTTGTTTCGTGTCATCATCTACTCTGTTCGAACAAGATAGATAAAGCTGCCTGCAAGCGCCGTGTAGACACTTCCACCGATCAGGATCGGCAGGAGTGCCGTACCACTGTTATAGAGTTCGGAGAAAAGGCTCAAAAGGATGATCAGCGCATTGTGAATCAGTGCAGCAGCCAGCAGAAGTATGAATATCTGCCACAGGATAAACCGGTGTTCGGAAACCTTTCTAAGATAGTTGTGAACCAGAAATATGAGCAATGTTTTGGAGAACATATTGAGCCCCCATAAATCTGTCATTGCATCCTGCATCAATCCGAAGAGTGCAGCAAACAAAAGAACCTCCGTTCTCGATTTCTGCGTGCAGAGCCAGAGCAGATAGACCAGAACCAGATCTGCTTCAGCACCATATATCTTCAGATGACGCAGAAGAATAATCTGAATGGCGAGGAAACCGAGCCCCAGAAAAAAATGACGTATGTTTTCAGTGAAGATCAATTCAATTCCTCTTGGCCACTGAGAAGGTTTTGAATAGTTGAATCGGGTTCAAATTTCAAAACGAAGCCTTCAGCCAATGTATGTAAATTCACAAATGGCCTCAAAAAAATAAGCTGCGTGTCTACCCCTTGTTGTGACTCCACACGGGTTACCTCTCCGATCGGGATACCTGCCGGGTATTGATTGCTGTACCCGGAGGTCTCCACCAGTTGCCCCGGTTCGATCTCAATGGTTTGAGGGATGTGTTGAAGGACTAGTTCATCGAAACGATTATCCCTCCAGCTGACAATTCCGAATGCACGTGAATTCTGAACCCGTGCACTTACATGAAACAGGTTATTGGCAAACGGCATTACCTGGGAGTAATTGTTTGTTGTTACCGTTACTTGCCCGACGAGCCCGTCCGAATTTATTACCGGCATTCCGGATAGAATTTGTTGGTCTTCGCCAGCATTCACAGTCAGATAGTTGTTCATGCTGGTCAGCTCCTTCGCAATGACCATTATCGGGACAAGGTCATAATCGGTCTGTTCCCGGAACTCAAGAAGCTCCCGGAGAATCCGGTTCTGGGCTTCAGCAGACCGGAGCCGGCTCAATTCGTCCTGCAGCAGAACATTCTGCCGCTGAAGATAGGTATTGGTATTCAGTGCCTGCCGAAATACCCGGATGTTGGCAAGAGGTTCCTCGAGATAACTCAGAACCGTTACAGATGCCTTTCTTACATTACTCAGGCTTCCGTCATGTCGCGAGATCATCAGAGAAATTGCGAATAACAGTACCAATGCCGTGATGATATGATCCTTTGCATCAGCAATGCGCGGTAATCGAATTCGCATGAACAATCGGGTATTGCGGGTTCCTGTTGTTCCGGGTCAGGTGATAACGCTCCTGTAGTAGTCCAAATTCTCCAGAATGGCTCCTGTACCCCGTACAACGGCGGTCAGAGGGTCTTCGGCGATATGGACAGGAAGGTCGGTGGTTTCAATGATCAGCTTGTCCAGATTCTTCAGGAGAGCACCACCACCTGTAAGCATGATTCCCCGGTCCAGAATGTCAGCAGAGAGTTCAGGAGGTGTCTGTTCGAGTGATTTGGTAATGGCTTCAACAATGGTATTGACGGATTCCGAGATTGCCTCCCGAACATCTTTGGAGGTGACTTGTCGGGTCCGGGGGACTCCGTTCACAAGGTCCCGGCCTTTGGTAATCATCTCCAGTTCCTCATCAAGCGGTGCTGCAGAGCCGATCTCACATTTGATTTTCTCTGCCGTCCGTTCACCGATCAAGAGGTTGTGGTTTCTCCGGAAGTAGTTGATAATATCTTCGTTAAGTTCATCTCCTCCGAGACGAACAGACTGGGCATGTACGATTCCTGACAGTGTAATAACAGCGATCTCTGTTGTCCCGCCACCGATATCCACGATCATGCTTCCGACCGGTTCATGCACATTGAGGCCGATACCGATCGCTGCTGCCATCGGTTCGTCCACCAGATAGACCTCCTTGGCACCGGCATGTTCAGCACTATCCCGCACCGCTCTCCGCTCCACTTCGGTAATACCACTCGGTACACATACAACCATTTGACGGGTTGTGGAGTACCATTTCATTTTTACCTTTTTGATCATGCCCCGGATCATCTGTTCAGCTACTTCAAAATCGGCAATGACTCCATCGCGGAGAGGGCGGACAGTACGGATGTTCTTGTGTGTCTTTTCGTGCATCAACTGTGCTTCGTGTCCGGTAGCGACAGGTTCGTTTGCAGTATTCAGGGCTACAATCGAAGGTTCATTTAATATAATTCCCTTGTCCCTCAGGTAGATGAGGGTATTGGCCGTACCGAGATCGATCGCGATATCAGTATATAAAAAATCAAAGAGCCCTTTCTTTCGCTGTGAATTGGAGTTTTTCGATTCGGTTTTTTGAGCCAAGGTGTCGGGCATTGAATTATATTTGTAGTTATTCAGGTTGCTGATCCGGATGGAGAACAAAAAACAAAAATACGATTTTGTTGTTCTATTTGCGAATGTAGTTAAATAAAATCAAGGATTTTTTGAAAATCTGAAAATAGATCTCACCCATTGGCCGGTATCTGATTTCAGAAATGGGAACGGGTAGTATCAACGCGGTTAGAGTCTCACCAGAATGATCAGTGTTTGAAGTACCTTCTGCCGGTAAATAGCATCGCCATGCCGTGCTTATCGGCAGCTTTTATCACTTCTTTATCCCGAATACTGCCACCGGGCTGAATAGCTGCTTTAGCTCCCGCTTTTGCAGCCGCTTCGATTCCATCTGCAAAGGGAAAGAATGCATCGGATGCGATCACCGATCCTTCAAGTGAAAGCCCCTCTTTTACCGCTTTTCGTATCGCAGCTTCGGAACTGTCGACACGGCTTGTCTGTCCGGTTCCGATTCCAATCGTCTGTCCCCCTTTAACGTAGACGATCGCATTCGATTTGACATGTTTGACAACCTTCCAGGCAAACAGAAGGTCCGTCATCTCGTTTTCGTCCGGTTCTCTTCGGGTTACGGTTGTAAGAGATGAAACATCCAGCGGTTTGCGATCCATTTTCTGGATCAATGCACCTCCTGAAATAGATCGAAACTGAAGTTCATCCGGATCTGCCGGAAATTCGAGGATCTGAATTAACCGGCGGTTTTTTTTCTGTTTCAGCAATTCAACCGCCTTCTCGCTGAAGGAAGGTGCAAGAATAATCTCGGTGAAGATTTCATCGATGGCTTCCGCTGTTTTCAGGTCCAGTTCCCGGTTGGTAATTACGATTCCGCCAAATGGTGAGACGGTGTCGGTAGAGAATGCTTTTTGCCATGCATCAGAGAGATTCCCGGCTGTGGCAACCCCGCACGGAACGGTATGCTTGAATATCGCAAGCGTCGGATCGTCCGACCGGAAATCAGACATGAGGTTCAGGGCTGCATCAATGTCCAGATAGTTGTTGAAGCTGAGTTCTTTGCCGTGAAAACAGTCTATATACCTGTTTTGATCTCCATAGACGGCCGCCGGCTGATGTGGATTCTCACCATACCGCAGGGTTGCGGACTGCTTCAGACTGACGGTAAACTGATCCGGAAGCGGCTTCTCCATCAGGCCTGAATAGTATTGGCTGATGGCGGCATCATAATCAGCTGTCTGTTCGAAGGCTGCTGTTGCAAGGGCCAGCCGCGTTTGATAGGATATCGACCCATCCTGTTTGATTTCATCCGAAAACGAAGAGTATTGAGCCGGGTTGGAGAGGATGCAAACGTGTGCGAAGTTCTTTGCTGCTGCACGGATCATGGTCGGCCCGCCGATATCGATGTTCTCGGTAGCTGTAGCCGGGGTCACGCCACCCCTGGCGATCGTCTCTTTAAACGGATAGAGATTCACGACTACCAGTTCGATCGGCTTGATTTTCAGTTTATCCAATTCATCCAGGTCAGGCTGATGGCTGGTTCTTCCGAGAATTCCTCCGTGGATGTACGGATGCAGCGTCTTGACCCTCCCGTCCAGACACTCTGGAAAACCGGTGATCTCGGAAACATCTTTTACCTCTAGTCCCGCTTCCCGAATGGCGCGGGCTGTCCCTCCGGTTGAGATCAGCTCCACCCCCCGGCTTGCCAGGGTTTTTGCCAGTGGAATCAGGCTGGATTTGTCAGACACGGAAAGGAGTGCCCGTTTGATTGTAAGCGGAGTTTCAGGAAGATGTTCTAACGGTTTAAGTGCCACAGAATTCAGGTTTTATTAAGTAGTTTTGCGATGACCGACGGGAGTAATTGGTGTTCCGCTTTCAGAACCCGGTCCCGCAGTGTTTCAGGTGTATCATCACTCAGGACCCGGACCTTTTGCTGGTCAATAACCGGCCCGTCGTCATACCGTTCATTTACATAGTGAACCGAACACCCGGTTTCGCTTTCACCTGCATCAAGCACGGCTTTATGTACTCGCAGTCCATAGAACCCTTTGCCTCCATAGGCTGGCAGCAGTGCCGGGTGGATATTGATAATCTGATCGGGCATGGCTGAGATCAGAGAGTCCGGAATTTTCAGCATATATCCGGCAAGTACTATCAGGTCAGGGTTCCACTCCTTGAGCTGTTCCAGAAGCGTTGATTCATACTCAGACGAATCCGGGAAATCGGAAGGATTCAGGACCCTGGCCGGGATACCGGAAGCTTCGGCGCGTTTGATTGCACCTGCATTATCTCTGTTCGTGATCAGGCCGCATATGACAGCTTCGATACGGCCACTCTGAACAGCGTCGATGACCGCTTGAAAATTACTGCCCGATCCTGATGCAAAAACTGCAATCTTCTTCACGTATGTCGAATCAAGAGTGTTTTTTTAATTGTAGTGCCGGTTGAGACGGTATTTGTTACCGGGTAAACCCGTACGTCTGACAGATTGAAATTCGGACTGTGCCGGAATCAAACAGGTTCTCCCTGGAAAACAGGCAAAAGATAGTGAATGATGGGATGGAATGTTAACCGGATTGTAAGGGGGGATCTGTTTCGGTGCGGGATGCCGGGTCGATCCGGAAGATGTAATAGTTGTTGAAACTCCAGTTGATCTGTATGATTGTGATCTTGATGATCGTAGCGATCGGAATGGCAATCAGCATACCCAGAAAACCTGCTGTTTCGGCACCGATGAGAATGATGAAGAGGATAGCGACCGGATGCATATCGGCTGATTTTGAGAAGAGTAGTGGTTGGAAGACGACATTGTCCAGAAGCTGTACGACAAAAATTGCCAGCAGGCATGGCAGGACCAGACTGAAATCACCTGTTTCAATGATGGAGATGATGATGGAGAGGACATACCCGAGAAGCGGCCCGAAATAGGGGATTGTATTTGCGACACCAATGGTTACTCCGACAGATGCAGAGTTTGAGAGTCCGGCTATGGACAGTGTGATCCAGGCACTGGTTGCAACCAGGATGCTCTGAATGAAGACACTGCGAAAATAGATGCCAAGCCTCGTTTCAATCTTGTCGATCAGACTCAGGATCGTTTCAAAATATTTATTCGGGACCAACTGGAGAATATCTCTGCGAATTCTGCTGCCATCTTTGAGAAAAAAGAAGGTTGCAAACGGGATGACGATGGCTGCGGCAAACAGGTTGGTAAAGAGGCCGATCAGATCGGAAAGCAGATCCGGAAGACGGCCGGTATCAAACAAATCGTCAGAAATCCGGGCGATGTTTTCCCTCAAAAAGCCGGCTTGCAGAAAGTCAAAATTGTTGAGAAGCTGTGACTCTATTTGATCCGCAATATGAAGGATGTTTTCCAGGCTGAGTTGCCGTGTCAGGCTGGCCATCTGATTGGCAATAATGGGAATAATACTGGTGGAGATCCATACAATAATCAGAATCACCGAAGCGAGAGTCAAAGTGATGGAGAAAGTACGGTTCATCCCTGCGGATTGCATCCGGTTCACGACCGGGTCCAGCAGGTAGCTCAGGAGAATGGCAATGATAGCATACGCGACCAGATTGATGTAGTTATACAGAATCAGCGTGATCAGGACGACTGCCGCCAATCCAATCAAAAAACGTACAATCTTGTCAAGAGTAAGATTCCTAAACATCAAAGCTGGTTCAAAATTTCAGGGAGTGCCTGCCGGATAGTATCATATCCTAAACCTCTTCGCTGTAGATATGCGATGATTTTCTGCCTGCGTTTTCGGTCATCCTGTTCACGTAAAAAATGATCTTTTCGTTTCAGAGCTAAATCTACACAAATCTTCTCTTGCTGCAAATCTTCAACGGCTCTTTTCAGGGCCTGGTCTGATATGGAATCCGGTATCCCTTTTTTCTTCAGTTCAGCCCGGATCTTGTTCGGGCCCCAGTTCATCAGAGTGGCCTTGTCTACCGCATACTTTTCGGCAAAAAGGGTATCATTGATATACCGCTTCGATTCCAAATGTTTCAGAACCTCTTCAATCATTGACGGGGGATGGCCTTTCCGAAGAGCTTTGAGATACAGCTCCTGACGGGAATGGTCTCTGCGCCCGAGCAGCCTTAGCAGATACTCCCTGATTGAGGTTTTTTGCTCAACACTGGCAATTTCCCGAAATAATTGATCGGTAATTGAAACTCCGCGTTCCAGATTGAAGTGAAGAAGGGTGTCCGAAGAGACGCCGATGATAAAGGAATCATTATGGTAGAGAGAAAAGCGGGATGAGCGCTTCTTCTGTGGCCGAATGGAGGTGATTTCGGCTGGCAGCTCTGTTTCACAACGGGAGCGAGGATCCTCCGGAGAATGCCTAGTTCTCCTCATCTGCGGTGGCTTTTTCCGCTTCGCTCTTCTCTTTGCCGTTTTCAGAAAGCTCTTCATCCTCCGGAAATAACCGGGTGCGGATACTTGCTTCGATCCGGCTTGTCAACTCCTGATCCTCCTCGAGAAACTGAATGGCGGCATCGGTACCCTGGCCAATCGGTTCCCCCTCATAACGATACCAGCTGCCCCGTTTTTCAATAATGTCATATTCAACTGCCAGATCGAGAATTTCAGAGATCCTTGAGATTCCTTTTCCGTACATGATGTTGAACTCGACAACCTTGAAGGGGGGGGCGACCTTGTTTTTGACAACCTTTACCTTGGTCCGGTTTCCAATCACCTCGTCACCTTTTTTGAGGGCACCGATTCTGCGTATATCAAGACGGACCGAGGAGTAGAATTTCAGGGCGCGGCCGCCGGATGTTGTCTCCGGATTTCCAAACATAACACCGATTTTTTCCCTGATCTGGTTGATAAAGATACAAGAGGTTCTCGTCTTGCTGACGATTCCCGTAATCTTTCGTAGCGCCTGTGACATCAACCTGGCCTGAAGCCCAACATGGGAATCTCCCATCTCACCTTCCAGTTCAGCACGCGGTACAAGGGCTGCTACGGAGTCGACTACAATGACATCCAGTGCACCGGACCGGATCAGCGTCTCGGTAATCTCCAGCGCCTGCTCGCCGCTGTCCGGCTGGGACATCAGCAGTTCATCGGTATTGATTCCGAGCGCTTTGGCGTATCGCGGGTCAAAGGCATGTTCGGCATCGATGAAGGCGGCATACCCTCCTTTTTTCTGGGCTTCCGCAATGACATGGAGAGCGAGAGTCGTTTTTCCACTCGCTTCCGGCCCGTAGATCTCGATCACCCGGCCGCGCGGTACACCACTGACTCCAAGTGCATAGTCAATCATGATCGATCCGGTGGAGATAACATCAATTTTCCGGTTGGGGGAGTCACCAAGTTTCATGATTGTCCCTTTTCCATGCTGCTTTTCGATCTGCCCGACTGCGATGTCGAGAGCTTTTTGCCGGTCATTGTTGTTTGAAGAGGCCATAATGGATGTCTGTTGGTTTTGAAAAATTGTGAATTGTCGGTTTTGAACCCCATCTTCATCTATTCAAAAATCGTTTCGGCCAGCCAGATACAATCCGGCTGGCAGAGGGAATAACGGATGGACGTCCGGTGACACCGGTACACAAGTATAAGGGGTTAAGGTGACAAACTCTGTCACCCCCGGTTAAAAATATTTTCAGGGGCGGCAGGCCGGACGAAATATATGTTCAATATATGTATGATACAAATTCAGCCAAATACTTACAGTTTTTTTTCATTTTTTTGAGATGAAGTAAGTGATGCCGAATGTTGGGAACCTTCAGGCCTTGAATGGAGAGTTATTTTATGAATCTTTTGATAGCCGATAGCGGTGCCACGAAAACAGACTGGGCGGTGATCCGGGAGGGGAAACCGATCTATGTCCGCTCGGAAGGGCTACATCCGTTCTATCTTGACAGGGAGAGTTCTGCCAGAGAACTGAGGTCGCTGTTTCAGGATTTTCAACCGGATCTGATACGGTTTTACGGTGCCGGCTGTTTTTCTGACGAAGCTGCAGCGCCTCTCCTGGAGCTACTCAGAGAGAGGTTTGGAAGTGTAACGGTACAGCTCAATGATGACCTTCACGGGGCGGCACATGCATTTCTTGACCGGACGGGAGGGATCGTTTCGATTTTAGGCACCGGTTCTGCTTCCGGGCTGTTTCGGAACGGAGAGGTGATTCAGCGAGTACCTTCTCTCGGATATATCCTGGGAGATGAAGGGAGCGCTGCTGATATCGGGAAACGGATTCTCGAAAAATTTTTACGAAGGGATATACGACCGGAGACAGCCCGCTTTTTGGAATCGATTCTGGGAACAGTGGATCATCGGGAGTTGACAGCCGGCCTCTATCAGTCTACCCGTCCCAGTTACTATCTCTCGACCATAACAAAAAAATGTCTTCGGGAGCAGCCGTTGCCGGACGAACTGATGGAACTGGTACGGGAGGGTTTGCACTCCTTTGTCAGGCATCATCTGTTGAAGTATGAGGAGAGCCGGGAGGGGCCGGTGGTGATTACCGGCGGTATTGCAACTGTGCTGAACGGTGAATTGGAGAATATTCTCCGGGAATCCGGTATAAGAAATTTTTCCATCTGCGGAAGTGTTATTGCCGGGCTGGCTGCGCAGGTTTCAGCCTGAACCTTTCGAGCTGGCCGGTATTCAGTCGTCGGTTTGTTCTACAGCCTTCTGTCAGATTGATAATCCGGAGCTTCACAGAGTATGGTTGACATACCATTAGTTCCACAACAATGACAAGCATATTTTGATTCATGACTTTACAATTGATCGATACACATTGTCACCTCTATCTCGATGAATTTTCCGGTGATTTGAAGGAGGTTTGCGGCCGGGCACTTCAGAAAGGTGTAACGAGAATACTCCTTCCGGCGATCAGCAGTGTATCACTGGAACAGATGAACCGTTTGTCTCACCCCGGTATCTGTTTTTATAAAATGGCGGGAATTCACCCTTGTGAGATCAGTGAGAAGATTCAGGCTGATGAAGAACAGCTTTATAAAACGGCAGCCCGGGACTCCATCATTGCAATCGGAGAGACAGGGCTGGATTACTATTGGAGCAGGGATTGGATTGATGATCAGAAACGGAGCCTGAAGATTCATTGTGCGGTAGCGAAAGCACTGGATAAACCGATTGTACTGCACAATCGTGAGAGTACTTCGGACCTGTTGGATCTGATTGAAGAGGAGCAGGATGGCAGTTTGAAAGGGGTTTGGCACTGTTTTACCGGGACACCGGAAGAGGGAAAGCGCGCAATTGGCCTCGGCCTTGCCCTGGGAATTGGGGGTGTGCTGACATTCAAGAATTCAGGTGTCGCTAACGCGGTTCGTGAGTTGCCCCTGGAGTCAATGGTACTGGAGACCGATGCCCCCTATCTGGCACCTGTCCCCAAACGGGGAAAACGAAATGAGCCTTCCTTTGTCGCATATACTGCTGAGCGCCTTGCTGAGGTGATGGATCTGCCAGTTGAGGAGATAGCGGAGATAACGTCCCGGAATGCTGAGGAGTTGTTCGGGATTCAGGTGAAAGGGAATAGAGAAGAGGGAACAGGGAACAGGTGAGAGGGTTATGGTCTCGAACAAGGAGAACTATTCCCTTTCACCTAAATTCTTACACGACAAATCCCAGTTTTGAGAGCAGAGGGTGGCGGTTGAAGCAGATTTTCGGGAGCCGGATATGGCTGAACTCATTTCGGAGCGGAAATCCAGTCCGTAGTTTTTGAAACCGGGATGATTTTTTGTCAGGCAGCAACCCGATCAGCTCTTCGAATCTCTCGGAATAGGTGGCGACCGGGTGAAGAAATTTCAACATAGCTGCAGGCAGTGAGTTCTCCCTGTCGGAAACCGGCAGGTCGGCCATTGTCAGGATATCACCCGGATAGGTATCATCAGGCGGGTCCAGTTCAAAGAATTGCGCCAGCTCACGGGCAACCATCGTGGTAGCACGCCATTTTGCCTGTAACGAATAGCCTGCGATATGGGGGGTTTTCAGGTATGCTCCGTTGGCAAGCAGGTCATTGAATTGTGGTTCATGTTCCCAGACATCCAGTATGTAGCTGTGGACTGACCCTCGCAGAAATGCGTTATATAAAGCTTTTTCATGGATGACACCCCCTCTGGCTGCATTTATAATCAGCTCAAAAGGGTGTTGTTCAAGTATATGTCTGTCCAGCCAGTGCCTGGTTGCCCATTTTCCCTGATCCGTTAACGGTGTGTGAAACGTCAGGATTTCTGATTCGAGAAGTTCCCTGCGGGTACAACTTTTGAATTCCGGGTCGGACGAAGTACGAGGTGGGTCATAGGCAAGGTAGGGGATACCCAGCTCTTCCAGCAGGTCTGCAACTTCACTGCCCGTATGGCCTACCCCGACAATACCAACTTTTAGCTCTCCGGGATAGAATCCATTCTCAGCACTCCAGATTATGATGGATGTGACCACATACTCTGCAACAGCCCGGGCATTGCAGCCGGCTGCATTCCGAAAGGCAATACCGGCCGAATTCAACCAATCAATGTCTACATGGTCTGTGCCGGCTGTAGCGCTTGCAATCAGTTTCAGAGCACCCGGCCCATCTGGCAGACTTCTGTCGTGGATCGGGGTTACGGTTCGGATCAGAAGAGCATCGAAAGATCCTGCAGTTTCAGGCAGGCCGTCAGACGGTTCGAACGTTTCGAGCCGCACTCCTGCAGGCAGAGCTTCCGGCAGGCCATATAGATGTTTGTCAGCCAGTATTTGTATCATGAAGCAAGTGTGGTTGAAACAATTGTTCTGGTTTTACGAACAAGAAGGCAGAACCTCGTCAACTGTAGTTTGATCGTTTGTATCTTCTTGCGATCATCATCTGCGTTTGGCGCTTGTCTCCGGGAGGCTTAGCCACTCTGTATGATTGATCATCAGATGATGCGTAACCTGCAGGAGCAGAGGGCGATATACTGAGGTCATTTTCCCGGATCAGATCCGGGAGAATATCGGAAATATTCCAGAATGAAATTTTATAAAGTCGTGATTTTTAATCAATTTCCGGTATCATTCCGTTTGGTTTGGAAACGTCAGCCGGAAGGTACGTATACACCAGGGCCATTGAAAACCTGGGATTTTCACTCTCTGCTTCTGTGTAACTCCATGAAGCGTCAGCGGAGTGATAACGCAGAGTTTGGATAAAAGAGCAGATTTTCAGAGGCCCCACACTATCAACCCAATATAAGAACCAGAGATATGTTTCAACGATTTATACGAGCAATCAAATCCATGTTTGGCGGGTTCGTCTCTTCCATGGAGGACCCCAAATTGATACTGGAACAGAATATTCGCGAACTGAACGACCAGATCCCTCAGATGAATGATAATATTGCCACGGTCAAGGCGAATTTAATCATGCTTCGAAAAGAGGTCGATAAGTATCAAAAAATTATCGAGTCCCTGACGAACAAGATCAAATCGGCCATAAATGCTGACCGGGATGATATCGCTGAGGGGTATGCACTTCAGCTTGAGAAGAATCGGGAGAATCTGGAGAATTCAAAAGATCAGCTTCGGTTTGCAGAACAGGCGTATGAGAAAGCTTTGAAGGTGAAGCAGGCATTTATGCGTGAGAAAGACCGGAAGATACGGGAAGCCCGGGAGGCTATGAGAGCAAGTGAGCGGGCAGAATGGCAGGCCCGTGTCGCCGATACACTGGAACAATTTGAGATGGGAGGGCTGGATCAGACACATGACGAAATGATGAACCGTCTCAATGAGCAGACAGCCAAGAATGAGGCCAGAATGGAGATCGCACTGGAGAGCGTTGATACCAAGTCGATGGAGATTGAAGTGAATGCTGAGAAGATGCGTGCCCAGGATCTTGTGAGCCAGTTCAAGCGTGATATGGGCAAGGAGGTTCCGGAAGAAAAAACCCCTGAGAAAACAGTCAGTCTGGATGAGCCGGAAGAGTCCGGAGAGCAGGGGAAATCTGTAGGAAAAGAGAAAACCAAGTCTTGACAGACGTCGATAATGAGCCAGGAAGAACGAGATCGTCTTAAAGAGGAGTATAAAGAACACTATCGCAAAATCCGCGATGTAAAGGAGAAAGTTCGCCGTTCTCAGGCGGTACGGAATATTTCGGAAGCCGTACAGCAGATGAACTCTGATGAACTTCTGGAATCGGTAGACCACTTTCTCGGGGAGGTTCGCCAGAAGGTTGCCCGGTTCGAGGCGCGGCTGGATGTAGCTATGGAGAACCTGTCGGAGAGTGAATCAATCGGGGAGTATGAACGGGATGAAACCGTACGCAAAGAGCGTGCACGGGAGACTATCAGGCAGGTGAAATCCGAGATGGGAATGTTGTACAATGAACTGGAAGAGAAAGCGGGCCAGCTCCATGTCGAAAAGACGGTCGGCAGGTCTGAAAAAGAGAATTCCGGAGAGCTCGGGAGTAAACAGAAAACAACGAAATGAACGAACAGGATATCGCAATTAACTATACCAGGGAGGCATTTTTGCACCCCCTGAATCTGATTTTGCTCTTTGGTACAACGCTCTCTGCCTTTCTGTTGAGCGATTTCGGGTCACTCTCCAACCTGATGCTTACGATGGTATTCGGTACAGAGCTCGCCTACCTTGGGATCATCCCCCGTCTGCCGGGTTTCAAGAGAAGAATCCGGATCAAGAAACTGCGTGCGCGTGACAGCGGTGAAGAGGAGAAGTTGATCTTCAGGCAGCTCGAACCGAAGTTGCAACGACGATTTCTCGTACTCAAGCATCTTTCGAATGTAACCGGTGAGAATTTTGAGAAACTGCCATACACTTCCCAGGGCCTTCTGGAAAACATCCGAAAGAAAATGGCCGAACTTCTTTCAAACTACATGACTCTGCTGGATCTTTACAAACGGTATGAGATCTATATGAACAGTGCAGTTGAAGAGGGGTTGAAACAGGAGGTAGAAAGGATGAAGGGACGAATTGAGGAACTTGAATCTGAACGGCTCAAGTCGACCAAAGAGAGGCGGCTTCAGATTCTGGAGAAACGGCTTCGAAAGTTTGACCTGGCTAAGGAGAAGTACCTGATTTGTGAAACCCATCTGGAGACAATTGAAGATGCGGTCAGATTTATCTACGAACAGTCGATGACAATGCACAACGCAGAGGATATCGGGTTTCAGCTGGATAACCTGATGAGCGAAGTGGAGGAGACCTCTCAATTGATCGAAGATCTCGACCAGGAGATACTGCCTGAGTATGAGATGTTTGAACGGGAGATTCAACCTGCTGCCGGGAAGCAGGAATCCGCTGCTTCCGGATACAGTGAGCGAGAGGAAAAAGTGCCAGGAGGAAAGGAGCAGTCCCATGAGTGAGAATCGGGAGACAATTCTTCGAGAAGACGATGAACGTGGTATATCTATTCTTACAATGAACCGGCCGGGCCGGTTGAATGCCCTGAACCGGCAGATGTTTCGTGAACTGGATGAACTTCTGGATGTGTTGGCGGAGAAGAAAGAGGTGCGCGGGTTGATCCTTACAGGTACAGGTGAAAAGGCATTTGTAGCTGGTGCGGATATCAAAGAGCTGGAAGGCCTGGATGAATCAGCTGCACGGGAACTCTCTCTCGACGGACAGCGGATCTTTCAGAAACTTGAGCAGTTACCGTTTCCTGTCGTTGCTGCTGTGAATGGCTATGCGCTGGGAGGAGGCCTTGAACTTGCAATGGCATGCCACCTGAGAGTTGCTTCGGAGACTGCGTTGTTGGGGATGCCGGAGACCGGCCTCGGCCTTATTCCAGGTTATGGAGGAACCCAAAGGCTGCCCCGGCTGGTGGGGGTTGGCCTTGCACTGGAGATGTTATTGACCGGCAGGAAGCTCACCGCCGCAGAGGCGCTGGAGGCCGGCCTGCTGAATCGGGTAACAGGGCAGGATACTGTTGTAGATGAGGCACAGGCTCTGCTTCAGGAGATTCTTGACAAAGGGCCTCATACGATCCCGGCAGTTGTGAAAGCGGTCAGCAAGTCTGGCCTGCCCGGCGGGTTTGAGACGGAAGCTGAACACTTTGGCAGGCTCTGTGACAGTGAAGATGGCCGGGAGGGGATCCGCGCATTTATTGAGAAGCGGAAACCGATGTTCGGAAAGCGGTAGCTGGCAGAAGAATAATTCAAGCATTCATTCTCCAGGATCTCTATTTTTACTATATCATGATTGAAATCGTAATTATTCTGATTGTCGTTCTTCTGAGCGGATTCTTTTCCGGGGCTGAAATTTCATTCGTTTCAGCAAACCGGCTGAAACTGGAGATAGAATCAAGAAAGGGGACCTATCTCGCCCGGTCACTCGCTTTTTTTGTCCGGAAACCCAATACCTTTCTTACCACTACGCTGGTTGGTAATAATATCGTCAATGTTCTCTATGCGACCCTGATGGCAATTTTTCTGATTACCCCGATTCAGGTTGCCTACGAAGCAATTACCGGATCCATGCCATCGCCGTTGACCATATTGTTGTTCCAGACGATTATCGCTTCCATTATTATCATGATCTTCGGAGAGATTCTGCCAAAGGCTCTCTACCGTATACAGGCGGATTTTATGGTGAAAGTGGTTTCCATCCCTATGAGGATTATCAATATACTCTTCTTACCTCTGATCGCGATTGCAAATACGACATCCGGCTGGCTTGTGAAACTGCTTCGTGCCGGGCCGGAACGGAGCGAAAAAATCTTCCGGCGGCAGGATATGGAGATGATTTTCAAGGAGCTCAAAGATAGCGGCGGCGGTGAGGATTTTGACCGGGAAGATTCAGAGATTCTCCAGAATGTACTGGACCTCTCCAACAAGCGGGTTCGGGAGACGATGATCCCGAGGACAGAGATGGTTGCCGTTGAGAAGAGTGTCTCTGTAGAGGAGGTACAGAAGACATTTATCGCATCCGGTTATTCGAAACTGCCGGTATACCAGGAGAGTATCGATGATATTATCGGTGTGGTTTTTGCCCACGACCTGTTTCACAACCCGGAAAACCTCTCCGAAATCATCCGGCCGATCAAACTGATCCCCTCGAGCAAAAAATCGAAAGATCTTCTGACCGAATTCCGTCAAAGTAACATTTCAGTGGCGATTGTTATTGATGAGTATGGGGGAACTGCCGGTATGGTGACGATTGAGGATTTGATTGAAGAGGTAGTGGGAGATATTCAGGACGAGTACGATACCGATCAGGAGATCATCAAAAAGATCTCTCACGGTGTCTATGTGGTGAGCGGAAGTGTAGAGCTTGAGGATCTTGAGGAGAAGTACCCCGAGATCCGGATTCGGTATGAGAACGAAGAGTATGAAACAATTGCAGGGTATATCATAAATCAGATCGGCCGTATTCCGAAAGTCAACGAAGAGCTTGTGATCGGTGGGCACAAGATTATTATCAGTAAGGCGACTCCCAACAAGCTTGATACGGTCAAGATCATTCTAAGGGATGATGCATGACTAGAATACAGGAGTCAGGAAGCTGAAGATCCTGGTGTATGAATCGGAACTTGAGTAAAAACTATGTTGGATCACTATCCTGAATGGGCCCGGCAGTTTGCGAAAAAATATTTGAGCCGTACGCTCAGCCAGTTTATCCTGCATGGAAATATCCATGATCTGGTACCTGTTACAAAAGAGGGAGAGGCGAATTTTCTTCGACTCAAAACATTTCTCTCCGAGGAATTTTTCGGTGCCCGCGACTTCGTAGTGTTTTACGACCGTTCATCGGGGATCTATTTCCGGGACCGGGAATCCCAGTCCGATTTTAGCCGTGCAGTCGCCGGCCGGGACTCTCTGACGGGGACCGACTTTGCAGAGAAGATTCCGAAAGATCCGGTACGGGCACTCTCCGTTCTCGAGCAGTATTTTCGGATCCGTCTTGATGAAGGAAAGAGCGTGGCGCTGATTATTGATTATGCAGATACTATCGTTCCGATGAATGATGCTGGTAGTACCGGTTCAGAGGACCGAAATGTACTGGTCTATCTGTTGCGGTGGGCTCATGATCCTCTCTTCCTCGCTTCCGATTTTACTACGGTACTTCTTTCCGAGAATCTGGCAGACCTCAACAAGACGTTGATACAGCATCCGCAAAATGCCGAGATACGCATACCGATTCCGGATGAACCGTTGAGGCTGGAGTTTATCCACGCCGAGATGAGTCCCGACGAATTCACAGAGTACTCCCTGGTTGGGGCAGACGTGCTTGCACAGCAGACCGCCGGCCTGAACCTTATACAGCTTCAGAATATTCTGGCCAATGCGAAGGAGAACCGTATTCCTGTAACCTTTGAGAAGTTGAGCAGGATGAAAAAAGAGCTGATCGAGGCGGAAGCCTACGGATTGCTTGAATTTGTAGAGACGGAGTACAACCTGGACGATGTCGCGGGACATGCACAGGTCAAAACCCATCTGAGGGAAGCGGTTCGTGCCCTTAAGGAGGGGAGGCATGACGTGATTCCGATGGGTTACCTGGTCTGCGGTCCGGTGGGTACAGGTAAAACGTATCTGGTTACCTGTTTTGCCGGAGAAGTTGGCATACCGATGGTCAGGCTGAAGAATTTCAGAAGCCAGTGGCAGGGTGTGACAGAGGGCAATCTGCAGAAGATCCTCACTCTCCTGAGAGCCATGGCGCCCGTTACGGTAATGATTGACGAAGCAGATGCAGCACTTGGGAACCGGGGTGCACAAGGGGACAGCGGAGTGTCGAGCCGGGTCTTCTCCCAGATCGCCTCTTTCATGAGTGATACCTCCAACCGGGGCCGAATCGTCTGGTTTTTGATGACCGCCCGGCCAGACCTGATGCCGGTCGATCTCAAACGACAGGGAAGAGCAGAAGAGCATCTGGCACTGTTCCCGCCTTCCACAAAAGAGGAGCGGGTCGAACTGTTTGAGGCGATGAAAAAAAAGACCGGCCTCCAGATGTCCGAGCCGTATCTGCCCAAAGTTATCGAAAAGGGGAGCCATAACTACTCCGGCGCCGATATGGAGGCGGCGTTGACCCGTGCAAAATTCCGTGCAGCTTCCCGGGGGAAGATTCAGGTGACACCGGAGATGCTTGATGAAACCCTGGAAGATTTTCTCCCGCCAACCTATCCGGAGCAGATCGAACTGCAAATATTGAGTGCTGTTATCGAGTGCACGTCTCGTACCCTGCTTCCGGAATCGTACAGGGACCTGGACCGTGCAGATGTGATGAAACGCCTGGAGAAATTGCGAGGATGAGAATCAAACCTTCAAAAAGGGGCGGAACTCTGTATATTACCCTCTTTGAATCAGAAATGGATGGAGCCATTGAAAAACGAAGATATTGAGCAAAAAGACAATTTTTCAAAGGCTCCAGGATATTGGAGTATGAATCATGAGTGAAGGTACAGATCAAAAACAGCTGAGTCAGTATCGTAACGTGATTGACAGCCTTGACCGCCGGTTGATCGAGACACTGGCCGAACGGCACAAAACGGTGCGGGAACTGTTTGCCAACAAATTGGAAGAGGCGACAGAGATTCGTGACACTGATCGGGAAGAAGCTCTGCTTCAACGGGTGCGGGAGATGGCAATAGACGCCGGAATTGACCCATATTTTACAGAGAAGCTGTTTCAGCAGATTATTCGTCAATCTCTTCGCTACCAAACCTATTCACTGGTCGACAAACAGAACGATACAGCTGCTATTGAGTCTGTTGTTGTTGCCTATCAGGGGGCGCAGGGGGCATTCAGTGACCAGGCTGCCAAAAGACACTTCTCCGACCGATATAAACAGATTGATTGTATCGGTTTTAAAACCTTTGAGCAGGCCGGTGAAGCGGTTGAAGAGGGGACAGCGGATTATGCAATTCTCCCGATTGAAAACACGACTGCCGGCTCGATCAACGATACATATGACCTGCTTGCCAACAGGTCTCTCCATATCGTCGGGGAAGAGGTATTGCATATTGTCCACTGCCTGATGGCACCCGGCGAAGTAAAAATGGAGAACATTCGCCGGATTCTCTCTCATCCGCAGGCAATCGCTCAGTGCAGCAAGTTTCTGGGCAGCTTGTCACGGTGTAAAATCGAGTCATACTACGATACTGCAATGGCAGCAAAAAAGGTAATGGATGAGGCGGATCTCTCCCAGGCTGCGATTGCGAGTGCATATGCTGCCGAACTCTATGGACTGTATGTAGTGAAGCGTGATATTGCCAACCAGCCGGAGAACTATACCCGGTTTGTTGTTGTCTCCCGGGAGCCGGTTTCCGTAGATGCTCAGATCGAGTGCAAAACGTCTCTGGTAATAGCAACGCCTCATGAGCATGGGGCTCTTCTCAAATGCCTGAATGTACTGGATGAACATGGAATCAATATGACGAAACTGGAATCCCGTCCCCGTCCCCGAAAACCGTGGCAATACCAGTTCTTTATCGATATCGAAGGGAATGTGAATGATCCGTCGGTTGAGACAGGATTGAAAGAGCTCGAGAGCAAAGCGGTCTATATGAAGGTGCTCGGCTCCTATCCGAAGTACGAGGAAGGTTAACATAACACCAAAGCATTTCTGATGAAATCATATTTTCGACCGGCAGCCTGGATTGTAACTCTCCTGATATTGTTTATACCGGCAACAGAAGCGTGGTCGCAACGTGACCCGGATAGTCTTACTGTACCTGTTATCGAGGATGGACAGGCTCAGGTTATTTCTGAATTTGAAGATCCTGAAAACTGGATTCGCCACGATTTATGGGTAGAGACCGAGTTTGATACCGATGGCGATGGCTTGCCGGATCGAATGCATGTTTCGGTTACCCGGCCGGCCCAGACTGAGAGTGGAGAGTTACAGCTTCCCGTTATCTACGAGACCAGTCCCTATTATACCGGCACGGCCCGCCCGCCATTTGACTGGTTCTGGGATGTACAGCATGAAATCGGTGAAGAGCCACCGGAGCGTCCTCATCCGCCGGAAATTGTCCGGACCGGTGAGCGTCCGGTTATCTCGGACAGGCATATCCGGACCTGGGTCCCCAGAGGGTTTATCGTGGTACACTCATCTTCGCCGGGAACAGGCCTTTCACAAGGAGCTCCCACGGTTGGCGGGGAGAACGAATCTCTCGCTCCCAAAGCGGTGATCGACTGGCTGAACGGCCGTGCACCGGGCTATACTACACCATACGGGACTGAAGAGGTAGAGGCATTCTGGACAAACGGTACGGTTGGCATGACCGGTACCTCGTACAACGGAACCCTCCCGCTGGCTGCAGCGACGACGGGTGTAGATGGTCTGAAAGCGATCATCCCGGTAGCCCCCAATACATCCTATTACCACTATTACCGCTCCCATGCCCTTGTACGATCGCCGGGCGGATAACTTGGCGAGGAAAAAGAT
>JBBDRW010000075.1:0-40995 GCA_040905265.1 Balneolaceae bacterium
ATACGGGAATTCGCAACAGATCCCAGCGGCCAATCACTCGTCGATTACCATGACGTCATCGATCTGATGGAGCTCTTCCGGAAGATTTCTGCGGATCACCTCGGCAAAGGCTCTGATGATATTCTGTTTTAGAAATTCACGGCTGTATGCGAGCCGGATTTTCCGGCTCGGGACCGGGTCGGCGAACTCTTTGACGATTGCTTCTGAGCAGTTCTGGTCGAATGCCTGCAGCGCCAGCCAGGGAAGAAGAGTCATTCCGAAGTTCTGTTCGACCAGTTTTTTCAGAGTCTCCAGGTTTCCGCTTTGAAAACGGATCATGGAGTCGTTTTTCTCCCTGACCTGCTTGCAGAGCTTGATGGTCTGGTCGCGAAAGCAGTGTCCTTCGTTCAGGAGCCAGATGTTTTGCTGGTCCAGGTCGTCAACAGAAAGGGTCTTTTTTTCGGCAAGGGGGTGGTTGAGGGACAGGTATCCGATAAAGGGTTCAACAAAGAGTTCCTCCAGGTGGAGATGACTCTGTTCAGCCGGGGTTGCGATAATTCCCAGATCGAGGGAGTCGTCGGCCAGCCCACGAACCACTTCATTTGTCAGTTGTTCTGAGAATACAAGCTCGACATCCGGATAACTCTTTACAAAATCTCTCAGAAAAACCGGAATAAGATAGGGGGCGACCGTCGGGATGATTCCCACACGAAAAGTTCCCTGAAGTTTGCCATCACTGAATTGAGCCAGGTCTTCCAGGTTTCTTGACTCGCGCAGTATCTCTTTCGCCTGCCTGATAATCTTTTCGCCAATTTCGGTCGGGACAACGGGGGATTTGGAGCGGTCGAAAATTTTGACTCCCAGCTGCTCTTCCAGTTTGTGAATCTGCATGCTGAGGGTGGGCTGTGTGACGTAGATCTTTTCGGCGGCTGTGGCAAAGTGCCGGTATTTGTCGACTGCGACGATATAGGAGAGTTGGGTCAGGGTCATTTCTCAGAGTTTAGAATACAGAATGTTGATGCCTGAATACAGAAGTCAGAATACGGAATACAGGTGTAAGAATACAGAATTCTGTTGGCGCTGTTTCTATTTCACAAGTACCATTTTGCCGGTTTTTACCTCTCCGTTTGCGATCAGCCGGTAGAAGTAGACTCCGGACGCAAGGTTATCCAGCCTGACCGGGATTTCATAGAATCCGGTTTCCATGGTTTCATCCAGTACGGTGCGTACCGGCGCTCCCAGAGAGTTGTAGATGGTGAGCCGGACCTCCATGGTGTTGGGAATCGAAACCGGCAGCCTGGTTTCACTGCGAAACGGATTGGGGAAGTTGTCGCCCAGTTTCAGTTCTCCGTCATCTTCCAGGAATTCAACGGTTACGTCTCCAATTACGATCTCTTTGATCAGAATTTGATAGGTAATCGTGCCAGCTTCACTTCGCCGGACGGTAAAACGTGCGACTCCATGCTCGTCGGTGACCGGCTGGACTGCTTCAATTTCCGAGAGTTCATCCGGCGATTCAAGAGTGACTTCCAGTCCCCTCAAGAGGGTCCCTTCCTCACTTTTTACGGTAACGTGAATTTCATTGGTTTGGTTGCCGTCTGCCAGTACCCGGATTTGTGCTTTGCTGATGTCGGAATTTTCACTGCTGATGGTCAGCGTATTGGTCTCAATGCTGTTGGAATTGGGAGATGTTCTCGGCCCGGCTTCCGACCGTATCCGGTAGAAGTATCGGGTTCCCATCTCCAGCCCTGTAATTTCATGCTCTTCACCTGTAACGATAACATCTTCATAGCCCGTTACCATCTGTTGAAACTCTTCATCGCTTGCGACATCCATCCGGTACTGCTCCGCTCCATCGGCAGCTTCCCAGTTGGCTGTGAACTGAAAAGCATTCCGGCCGCTCGCCGGAAGGGCAACCGGCGTTTCCGGGTAGGTGGTGGTCCCGGCAGTGTCTGAATATTTACTAATAAGTCCCATACTCTCTGCCCGGACCCTGTAGACGTAGGATTGTCCCGGATTGAGGTTGTCAATCAATTCCGACGTATTGTTTCCGACACTTTTGTTCTGATAATCTCCCACAAATGATGTAAAGCTGCTGTCCGTCGCTACATCCAGTAAGTAAGTTTCGGCCCCTTCTACCGGCTCCCACGCGGCTGTAAATTGGTCTGTTCCTACCTCCCGGGCATCGAGAGAGACAGGCGCGACCGGTACAAAATGGACTTCCGCCTTCTCGTCAAGCTCAATCTCTTCCGCAATGATGGTATAGAGGACGGTTTCAGGGATTGAATTCCGTACCCGGAAAAAAGCTTCACCGCCACTGTCTGTCGTATTCTGTATCTCCTCGATGGTTGAACTTCCGTTCTGAGCTTCAAGCCTGACAGAAGCACCTGCCAGGAGGTCTCCATCTTCATCTCTGGCCAGGACTGAAATATTGCTGAAATCATCGCTATCTGCCTGTATCGTGGCCGGGTCAACGTTCACTTCAGAGAGAGCCGGGTCGACGGTGACAAACGAAACAGTTACCTCCTGACTGATGGTTGTTCCTGTCCCTCTAGCCTCGTACGTTACACGTTCAGCGGTCTTGTTTGAAACCCGAAACTCGGCGATTCCGTCTGAATTGGTAATCTTCTCAACCTCTTCAATCGAGGAGTCGCCTCCGTCGGGAAGAAGCGATATCTCCACCCCCTGGAGAACGTCGCCATCCTCATCTTTTGCTGTGACGGTTATCCTGCTGAATGCGCTACCGTTTGCCAATACCTTCTCTCTGGAAGAGGCGAGGGTCGATTCATCCGGGTCGAGGCCGACAAACCGGACGGAAACAGTCTGATCGATCTCCGTGCCCATTGCAGTTGCCTGAAATGTTACCGTCTCCTTGCTGCTGTTTCGAACGTTATACCTCGCTTCGCCATCTGAATCGGATGTACCGTTCACGGTGCTGATCAGCACATTCGGGCTGTCTGACGTCAACGTTACCTTTCGTCCTTCAAGCCGGACGTTTTCACTGTCCCGAAGTGTAACCGTGATCCGGCTTGTGGCAGTACCGTTTGCAATCACCTTTTCCCGGTTCGCACTCAGTGAGGACTCATCGGGGTCGACGTACCGCAATTCATATTGATAGATACGGTTCTCTTCTTCGGATGTAACATAAAATGAAGTGAAGTCAGGGTTAAAGGTGAGGCCTCTGGGATCCGATGTTTGGGATTGTACGTTAAAACTTCCGATATAGTTTGCAGAGCTGAGGCTGTAGGGAGTCTGCAGGTAGTACTCGAGGATTTCCTCTTTGGCAGTATCCATCAGGTACATACGGGATCCGTCCGCATTCAGTTGTGTACCCCGAACCTCCTCTTGCTCTTCCGAGATGTCAAGGGTGTAGGTATGGTTTGCGGTTTCTACATCCCAGGGGGTTGAGAGCTGGTACTGGAATACCCTTTCCAATATTCTGTCGTCAACATAGAGGATGGTTCCGTCCGGCTTGAAGTCGATGTCATGGCCGCGAAAGACGATGGAGCTAAAATCTTCATACCCGGTCTGGGTGGCCGTTGAGACATTCCACGGTGTGGAGAGGGTATACTCCCAAATCTCAGTCCGGTTGAAAACCCACAACCTGGCGCCATCCTCTTTTCGGATGTAGAGGCCGTTTGGTACCGCACCGGTCTGTGCTCCTGACCCCATTTCCGGTGAGATATCCAGCTCCCTTTCATAGGTTATCGATTCAATATCCCACGCAGTTGAGAGATGGTATTCGATAATGTTCCCGGAATCCCGGCCCAAAATATAGAAACGGGTGCCATCCGGGCTGAAATCCGTCGCCCTTGAGCCATCCGTTGCAACCGGTTCACTCTTGTCCGTATAGGAAGCGTGCCCGATATACGGTTCATTGTGTGTGGACGCGAGGGGCTGAACCCCCTTATCAGACTGTAGGATCCCCTCCTGAATCAGCCTTTCACGGTGTATACGCAGCTCTTCCAGTTCCGATTCGGTAAGCTGGTCCTGGGCAGGTAAGACCCCCGGAATCAGGAACAGGCAGGCCAGAAGAGCCGGATATGCAAGTGTTCTAAACTGAAATCGTTTCATGATTCGGTTTGCACGGTGTGCTGTCGGGGTGACGTTCCCTTCAGGAAATCTTTGCTTGTACTCCTCAGAATTCCGATCATTATTTACTCGGGGATGTTCAATCTGTTCTGGCTGGATCAGATATTGATTCCTCTGTTTTTCAAGGTCTCTACTGGATGATCCAAGTTGGAATTGACCGAGGCCCAGGAGCTAGTGTCGTGTCAACCATACTATTCGTTTATCGTCAGAAAGTTCCTCTTCTGAATCGATTGGGAGCTCAAGAAAAATGAAATCCAAAAATAGTAAAATTTGATGGAACTTGTACGACGCCACATTTTTATTACCGGCAGGGTTCAGGGAGTCGGTTTCCGTCATTTTGCCAGGCTTACTGCGCGGGAGCTGGGTATAAAAGGCTGGGTGAGGAATCGGAAAGATGGACGGGTCGAGGCTGTTGCAGAGGGTGATCCGGAGAACCTCGAACAATTTCTGGCAAGGCTGCGTGAAGGCCCGATGCCGGCCAGGGTTGAGCGGGTAGAGACAATGCCGGCTGAAGGGGATGGTGCTCCGTTTCGCTCCTTTGATCAGAAACCGACGGCCTGACTGAACGAACATTTGACGCCATATATTCGTACCATCGGGTGGTGTGAAATCATGGACTAACCGTACCTGTTTATGAATCAATCTGGCTTCTCAGGTTCTATCCTTGCGATTCTTCTGTTCGCTCTTCTTGTTCCGGGCTGCAACGGTGCGGGTTCCGGTAACCCGGGGGTTTCAGATATATTCTCGGAGAACTCCAATGTGGTCAAAACCGGCGCGGAACGGCTGATTGAATCTTACCTGGATGAGCTGGAGGGGCTTCGGGTCGGCCTTGTGATGAATCCGACGGCCCGTATCGGACAGGCTCATATGCTGGACACACTGCTGTCTCGAGGTGTTTCAATTTCTGCTCTCTATGCACCGGAGCACGGATTTCGCGGGGAGGCAGGAGCCGGGGAGGTGATCCGGGATGGCCGGGATCAGGCGACCGGCTTGCCGGTCTTTTCACTCTATGGCGACACACGCAAACCGACGCAGGAGATGCTGGAGAACGTGGATCTGCTCCTGTTTGACATGCAGGATGTCGGCGCACGTTTCTATACCTATATCTCGACCCTTGGCCTGGTATTGGAAGCCGCCGCCGAAGCGGGTCTTCCGGTCTGGGTTCTTGACCGGCCCAACCCGGCAGGCGGCGAGTATGTATCGGGGTGGAGTATGGAGGAGGAGTTTCGCTCGTTTGTCGGCATGTACCCGATTCCGGTGGCTCACGGGATGACGCTGGGGGAACTGGCACGGATGATGATTGGCGAGGAGTGGATCATGTTTGACACTCCTCCCGAACTGAGGGTTATTGAAATGGAGGGGTGGAGCAGGGAGATGGTGTGGCCGGAGACTGGCCTGGATTGGGTTCCGCCATCTCCGAACCTGCCAACATTTGAACACGCATTTGTCTACCTGGGAACCTGTTTTGTCGAAGGGACGTCCCTTTCTGAAGGGAGGGGGACGGATGATCCGTTTCTGCTTCTCGGCGCTCCGGACACGTCGTTCGAACCGGATGAGTTACGAGATCTTCAGCAGAACATCCCCGGCGCAAGGCTCTCTTCGGCTGTTTTTGAACCCCGCTCGATTCCTGGCGTTGCTGCAGCTCCGAAGTATGAGGGGGAGAGGGTTCATGGATTGCGTGTTGAACTGACGGATGTTTCCCTGTATGATCCGGTGGTTTCCGGATTGAAGATTCTGAAGTTTCTGATGGATCATACCGAAGATGCGGAATTCAACTCTTTTGTCTACCGTCTTTCCGGGTCGGAACAGATCACTGCTCTCCGGGACGGGGAGGAGGTTTGGAACGGGTTTGACGCTGCACCGTTCAGGGAAGCGCGGCAGGCGTATTTGTTGTATTGAGAAGTCAATTCTGGATTTTCCTTCTCCATTCGTAGCAGATGAGGGCTGCGCTTACCGATGCGTTGAGGGATTCTACCTGGTTTTGCATCGGGATGGCGTAGTGGAAATCGCAATGCTCACTGGTTTTCTGGCGGATTCCATCTCCTTCACTTCCTATTACGAAGGCGAGGGGGACATCCGCTTCCATCTCCCAAAGTGTCTTTTCAGCGTTCTGGTCTAGGCCGGCGATCCAGAAACGGTGTTCTTTCAATTCAAGTATCGCCTGATTGAGGTTCCCGGCTCTCACAATCGGGATGCGTCCGGCGGTTCCAGCCGAGGTTTTCATCACGGCTGCACTGACCGGCGCCTGTCGGTGCTTCGGTACGATGACGGCTGTGATACCTGCTCCGGCTGCCGAGCGGAGAATCGCGCCAAAATTGTGAGGGTCCTCGATTTCATCCAGAAGCAGAACAGCGGTATTTTTGTCCGGTTCGGCATGATCCAGCCAGTCGTGAAAGTCGAGATAGGAGATCGGTGCAATCACGGCGACCACACCCTGATCGTTGACGCCTCCCACCAGATCGTAAAGCTTTTTGCCGGGGACGGATTGCACAGGGATTCGGTGCTGAGATGCAAGATCCTGTATCTGATGGACAAACCCTCCACCCATCTTTTCGCGAAGATAAATCTTCTCAACCTTTTCCGGTTCATTCAGGAGTTGCTCCCGGACCGGATTTTTGCCGTAGATAGTCATTTCAGGGTCTGACATCAGTTTTAAATCAATCTGGGGGTTTGTATTTTATCGGATCTTTTATACTCCGGGAATAAAAGAATTTGCAATATCAATCAACTACGCATCGATGTCAAACCTGTATGACGATAAAGAGCAGTTAGAACGCCTGGAAAAGGTACACCTCCGGGGAGCTGATGAGAATCTTGCACCCGGCGAGCGCATCGAATTTCTGAAGAAGCGGATTCGCAAGAAAAACTGGTTGATCGGCCTGAATGTGTTGGCGATTCTATTTTTTTCTTATTCTTTCTATTACGGGATTACCCAGCTTGGGGAGACGTTATTTACGATACTGGTTGTCGTTTTTGTAATCAATGTGGGCCTTGTTCTTTTGCAAAAAAGACAGATCGCAGAGATGATCGAGGTGTACAGGAGGGGATAGGGAACAGATGAGAGGGAACAGTTTTTAATCAAAGAGAACTCTCACCTCTCACCTGTCATCTGTATTCTACATTTGAACGGGATAGCTGAACCTGTTATTTTCACTATCCATCAACCAACTCTCTCACATCAATCATGTCCACTAAGTATATTTTTGTTACCGGCGGTGTAACATCCTCACTTGGAAAAGGAATCATCTGCTCATCTCTTGGCCGCCTGTTGGTTGCCCGCGGTTTGCGGGTTACGATTCAGAAGCTTGATCCCTACATCAACGTCGATCCCGGAACCATGAACCCGTATGAACACGGGGAGGTCTACGTCACCGATGACGGTGCGGAAACGGATCTGGACCTGGGCCATTATGAACGGTTCCTCGGGGTGAAGACGAGCCAGAATAACAATGTTACGACCGGCCGGATCTACTATGACGTTATTAATAAAGAGCGGCAGGGAGCTTATCTGGGCAAAACGGTACAGGTGATTCCCCATATTACGGATGAGATCAAGTCTCATGTACTTAAATTGGGCACGTCAGGAGAGTATGACGTTGTTATCGTTGAGGTGGGCGGTACCGTCGGGGATATTGAGAGTCTCCCCTATATCGAAGCGATGCGGCAGATGAGGTATGAAGTGGGACGTAAGAACACGCTCTCCATTCACCTCACCCTGGTTCCCTATCTTGCCGCCGCCGGAGAGCTGAAAACCAAACCGACACAACACTCGGTCAAGACACTTTCTGAAAGTGGAATGCAGCCGGATATTCTGGTCTGCCGGTCGGAACACCAGCTCGATGCATCCATTCGCCAGAAAATTGCGAACTTTTGTAATGTCGAGGTTGAAGATGTAATTGAATCGCTGGATGCGGAGAGTATCTATGAAGTCCCGCTCTTGATGCAGAAGGAGAAGCTGGACCTGCGGGTTATTGAGAAACTGGGCCTGGATGCGGAAGAGGCGGATCTGGAACAGTGGATCGATTTTGTAGACCGGATCAAGAATCCGTCAAAAGAGGTGAATATTGCCCTCGTCGGAAAGTATGTGGAGCATCATGACGCGTACAAATCGATTGTTGAGGCACTGATTCATGGAGGTGCGGTGAATGACGCATCCGTTCAGATTCACTGGATTCAATCCGACTTTCTGACAGATGAAAATGTATCTGAAGAGCTTGCAGGGATGTCCGGAATTTTGGTTGCACCCGGTTTCGGCGGCCGCGGGATCGATGGGAAACTGGTTGCTGTGAAGTATGCACGGGAGCAGAAAGTTCCGTTTTTCGGTATCTGTCTCGGGATGCAGTGTGCCGTTGTAGAGTTTGCCCGGAGCATCTGTGGTCACGGGGATGCGAACAGTACGGAATTTGATGAAGAGACCTCCTGGCCGGTGATCGATCTCATGCCGGATCAGAGGGATCTGGAAAACAAGGGGGGGACGATGCGCCTCGGTTCGTATGATTGTTCCATCACATCCGGAACATTTTCAAGTGAGGCGTATGGAGAGGAGCAGATCCGGGAGCGACACCGCCATCGATTTGAGTTGAACAACGAATTGCGGGATGAGCTTGCCGAACATGGACTTGTGATTGCAGGGGTGAACCCGGAACGTAATCTGGTAGAGATTGTGGAGATCGAAAATCACCCCTGGTATGTCGGGGTACAGTTCCATCCGGAACTGCGAAGTACGGTCAGTGACCCGCACCCGCTCTTTGTTTCGTTTGTGGAAGCTTCTGTTGAAAAGAGCCTTGACCCGAATCACTCCCAATTGAAAGAGGTGGTGTAGGTTTTGTCTTTGGCTGATCCATTTGCCGGGCGGGTGCGGGTCCGTGTATCCGGTTTGCTCGTTGAGAATGGAGAGCTTCTTCTGGCACTTCTCGATCTGCCGACACGGCCGGAGCCGGCCTGGATGCCACCCGGAGGGGAAGTCGAAACGGGAGAGACTCTCGAAGCAGCACTTGCCAGAGAGTGGAGAGAAGAGACCGGCCTGGAGATTGATGTTGCAGATCTGCTCTATGTTCACGAGTTCCTGAACGACCCGTATCATGCCATCGAATTCTATTTCCGCTGTCACAGAACGGGTGGTGAGCTTAGGATCGGGCAGGATCCCGAACTATCCCGGAAGGATCAGATTCTGAAAGAACTCCGTTTTATCGATCTTCAAAAGTTGGGTTCTGTTTCGCTATTTCCGGAGTATATCAGGGACCATTTTGCACTGGAGTCGACAGAGCCTGCGCGTATCCGTTATATTCAAAGTGGCGGTTCCCGGGAATCTGTCGGATAGGAGTTTGTCGGACTTAATGTGATGCGGGGGGCGAAGGGATTTTACTGACGCCTACAGGTGACAGGGAATAGGGAATAGGGAATAGGGAAATGTAAATTTGGAATGTGGGTGATTGAATGAAGGTTCGGATTGAACAGATGAATCCTGTGATCGGCAGAATCGACGGGAATGTGGAGTTGATTCTGGAGGTGGTTGCACGGGCGGAATCAGACGGGATTGATCTTCTGATTCTGCCGGAACTGGTTGTCTGCGGGTATCCACCGCAGGACCTTCTGGAGAAGGAGTCCTTCCGTGAGTACTGTTACCGGGCTAATGAGAAGATTATTGATGCTACCGGAACGACGGCTCTTCTGTTTGGTACGATTACCTCGAATCCGGCTCGTCTCGGCCGTAAGATGTTCAACTCTGCCATTCTGGCAAGGGGCGGGAAGAAGCTGGATCAGGTCAACAAAACGCTTCTTCCCACGTACGATATCTTTGATGATCTGCGCTATTTCGAACCGAACCGCAGGTTTGACTGTATGGTTCTGGACGGGGTCAAGCTGGGGGTGACCATCTGCGAGGATATCTGGTATAATGAAAATGAGGTGCAATACCACCACTATGATGTGAATCCGGCAGAGGAACTGAAAGAGCTGGGTGCGCAGGTGATTATCAATATTTCCGCATCTCCCTATACGAAATCGAAGCATGAACACCGTCTGGAGATGTTGCGATCGCATGCGAAACGGTTCGGGTTGCCGCTCTTCTACTGCAATCAGACCGGTGCTCAGACAGAGGTGATTTTTGACGGGGATTCCTGCCTGTTGAGTAACAGGGGGGATCTGGTGGCAATGGCAGAGCCGTTTGAGCCCGGAACGGTCGACCTGGAGTGGGAGCCGGACTCTGGCCGGGTCAAGGCAGCTCAAACTGTGGTGCTTCCGGCTGCCGGCCGCCATGCGCGGATTCTCGGTGCGATCCGCCTGGGATTGAGGGACTATCTGGCAAAGACAGGGATTTCGGAGAAGGTACTGCTCGGCCTGAGCGGAGGGATTGACTCGGCCCTGACGGCAGTTCTTGCTGTCGAAGCACTTGGCCCGGGCCAGGTGACGGCTGTGACAATGCCGAGCAGCTTTTCGAGCAGCGGAAGTGTGAACCACTCACAGATACTGGCAGAGGAGTTGGGTATTGAGTTTCATGAGATTGCCATTCAGCCGCTTTTTGAAGAGTATCAACAGGCATTAGAGCCTCTCTTCCACGGAACCGGGTTCGGTGTGGCGGAGGAAAATCTTCAGAGCCGAATTCGCGGAGGGCTTCTGATGGCAATATCCAACAAATTTGGCCATATGCTTCTCTCTACAGGAAATAAATCAGAGGTGGCTGTCGGATATGCAACCCTCTACGGAGACATGAACGGCGGGCTGAACCTGATTGGAGACCTCTATAAAACGGAGGTATACACTCTTTCAAGGTGGCTGAATGAAGAGTGGTATGGTCGCGAGGTGATTCCGAATGCGATCCTTGAGAAAGCTCCCAGTGCAGAGCTGAGGCCGGATCAGAAGGACTCCGATTCACTCCCGGACTATGAGGTGCTCGATAAAATCCTTTTTCGCTATATCGACTGCCAACAGGAGAAACGTGAGATCATTGAGGCAGGTTATGTCCCTGAGACGGTTCAGAAAGTGATTCGGCTGGTGGATAACAATGAATTTAAGAGATATCAGGCCCCACCGATACTGAAACTATCCCCTAAATCGTTTGGAGCAGGGCGTCGGTGGCCGCTTGTGCAGGGGTGGACCGGCCATGAAACAGGATAGGCCTCATTCGGAGGTTTTGTTTCCAATAATAGGTTTGAATTGCTACTTTATACCATATATGTACATATTTTTTTGACAGGTCCCGGTCTGGCAGCGTCACGACGCTGAAAACCGCCGTTAACGCACTCAAAACAGTGTTGAAACTGATATCATACGACTTATTATGAACCGTCATCTACATCTTTCACTGCTTCTTTTGACCTTTCTGCCACTCTCGCTCATTGCACAGGATCAGGAGTCGGCTCCGGATCCCACCCTTGAGGAGGTGACAATTCAGAAAAAATTACTTCCTTATACAAATCCGTTGATTCAGGAGGAGACTTTTGAGACAAGCCGTATGGCTGCTCCGGCGGGAGTTCAGGATCGCGAGGTGTTACGGCGAATTCTGGATGTTTACCGGATTCACAGCGGTGTGGTGGAAGCGTTGATTCAGGATGAACTCGTTGAAGCGGAGTCAGGGATAAACAGCGCTATTTCTGCATTACAGGTGTTGATGGATGACTATCCGGAGGTGAGGACAGATAACCGGTTTGCTGAGCTCTACCGGACCGTAATGGCGGAGTATCGGGAATTTTACGGGATTTCGGAGCCGATGAATCGGACAGAAGGGGAGGTGTTTGCCGTCCAGGAGGAGTTGATGTCTCTGGATGACGACTGGATGACAGAGGGATTTGTCCTTCCGGAGGACCTTACCAGCCCTTCGACAGAAGTTCCACTGGTCTATAACGAACATGTTACCCGTCATATGATGTACTACACACAGCGCCGGTCAGATGTGATGGAGATCTGGCTGGAGCGATCCGAGAAATATTTCCCGATGATGGAAGAGATCTTTGCAGAAGAGGGTGTGCCCAGAGAGCTGATCCACATGTCGATGATTGAGAGCGGGCTGGTGCCTACCGCTCAAAGCTGGGCGTCCGCTGTCGGCCTCTGGCAATTTATCCGGCCAACCGGCGCGATGTACGGACTGGAGGTAAACTGGTGGATCGATGAGCGGCGAGATCCGGTGAAGGCGACCCGGGCGGCGGCACAGCATCTGAGAGATCTCTATAATATCTGGGAGGACTGGCACCTTGCAATGGCAAATTACAACATCAGCCCGAGAGGGCTCCGGCGGGCGATTAATGCTGCGGGCGGTGTCGAAGACTATTGGGTTGCTCTTCCCTATCTGCCGCGTGAGACCCAGGGGTATGTACCTGGCTTTATCGCAGCGACAACCATCGCGATGAACCCCGAGGCGTTCGGGTTCGAAAGAAATTACGGTGGTGAGCGCTGGTCGTATGATCTGGTGGAAGTAGGCGGGCTGATGCCGCTGGACCGGCTGGCGGAAGCGGCCGGAATGACAACCCAGGAGCTGAAAGAGTATAACCCTGAGCTTTTGCGCTGGGCAACTCCTCCGGGTACTGCCTATCCGTTGAAAATTCCCACAGGTATCCGGGAGGACTTTCTGGCTGCTTATGACGCGATTCCACAGGAAGAACTTGTTCAGGATATTGCGATGCACACTGTCTCCAGCGGGGAGAACCTCGGTTATATTGCCCGGCGATATGGTACGACTGTCCAGGCACTGTTCGCTTCGAATGAAAATTTGAGTACGACGATCCATCCGGGCCAGACCCTTGTAGTACCCGTCGAAAACGGTTCAACAACACAGATTGCTGCGGAGAGGCCGTCGAACAGCTCCGGCACATCGACAGCCTCATCCAGCCGGCAGTCGCAACCCCAGGCTCCTGCCAATACAACTCCTCTGACCTATACGGTAAAAACCGGCGATACGGTTGGCCACATTGCAGAGTGGTATGATGTCCGCTCATGGGAGATCAGGGGATGGAATGGAATTGGAAATATCATCCGGGCCGGACAACAGCTGACGGTCCATGTCCAGAACAGCAGGGTTGATTTCTATCGTCAGATTGACCGGCTCGGTTTTGCTCAGAAACAGGAGCTGCAGCGACAGCAGCGTCAGGGTGTGAATATATACGCTCAGCGTTTCGGCAGTTCCGGATCGTCCTCCGGAGACGACGTTGTCTATACGGTTCAGCGTAATGATACCTTAAGCGATATTGCCCGCTCGTTCGGCGTATCGATCTCACAGTTGCAGCAGTTAAATGATCTGTCGGGTACACGGATCTATGCGGGACAAACGTTGAAGATACAGTCAGCAGAGTAATCTTTACCTTCACTATTGGCCTATGAAACGGTATCTGGATGTTAAAATCGTTCTTCTTCTTGGACTGCTGGCACTCGGTTCAGTGGCCGCTGTACGTTCGGATATCTACTTTGAAATCCGGAAACAGCTTACCATTTTCAGTGACGTCTACAAGGAGATTGCGACTCTCTATGTAGATGAAGTCTCACCTCAAACCCTGGTCAACCGGGGTGTGGAAGCGATGCTGGAGTCTCTGGATCCCTATACCGTATTTATCGGTGAGGGAGAACAGCAGCAGATGGAGATTCTCTCGTCAGGCAATTATGGCGGAATCGGTATTGATGCCGGCCACAGGCGGGATCAGGTGGTTGTCGTAGCTCCGCTGGAAGGGTACCCTGCCGAGCGTTCCGGAATCCTGCCGGGGGATATTATCGTCTCGGTTAATGGCCTGTCGGTGAGAGGGATGAATCCGGAGGAGGTACAGCAGCTTACTATCGGGGATGTCGGTACAGAGATTACTCTGGAGATTGAACGGTCTGGCATCGATGAGCCGCTTTCATTCCGGCTTGTACGTGAACGGATTGAGGTGAAGAATATCCTCTATTCAGATATGATCGGTGCCAATGAAGATGTTGCCTATATCCAGCTGATGCGGTTTGGCCAGAATGCCTCCGGCGAGCTGCGGGAGATACTGCACAGATTCCAGAGCGAAGGGAGTGTGAACGGTGTGATTCTCGATCTCCGGAACAACCCGGGAGGGCTGCTTCATGAAGCAGTATCGATAGTTGACAAATTTATTGAACCCGGTATCACGGTCGTTGAAACCAGGGGAAGGGTTCAGGAGCAGAGCAATGTCTATGTATCAGAGGAACCGCCGATGTTTGAGGATGTCCCACTGGTGGTTCTGCTGAATAACGGCAGTGCGAGTGCATCCGAGGTTGTAGCGGGAGCTTTTCAGGATCTTGACCGCGCTGTCATTCTCGGAGAGTCCAGCTTCGGTAAGGGGCTTGTTCAGACCATACGTCCGCTCTCCTACAATACCTCTCTGAAAATGACCGTCTCCCGCTATTATACTCCCAGCGGACGCAGTATTCAATCCGTCGAGTACCCCCACGATTCCGATAACCGGGAACGTGTGATCGCGGATTCGCTCCACAGTGAATTTGCTACCCGTAACGGGCGAAAGGTGTATGACGGGATGGGAATTGAACCGGATATTGTGGTGAAAGATCTGCCTGTTTCGTTGATGGAGGTGATGTTGCGACAGAACAATCACTATTTTTTCTTTGTAAACGACTATGTCTCCGGTTTGGAGAACCCCGTCTCCGGATCAATGCCGGAGGATCTGTTTGAGCGCTTTATGGAGTATCTGGAAGTTCAGGAGTTTGACTATAACACGCCGGCTGACCGGCGGATTCAGGATCTGAAAAGCAGTTCCAATCTCTATACAGACTCCGGAAGGGCGCATGAATTGCTGGATGAACTCGACCGGTTGGTACAAGAGCAGAAGCGGGCATCACTGGAAGAGAACAGAGAACGGATTGAAAAAGAACTGCATCTGGAATGGCTGGCCAGAACCGGAAGCCAGGAAGAACGGATTCACTCTTCGATTCCTTCGGACAGGTATATACAACAGGGGTTATCACTCTTGTCAAAACGGGCTATTTACGACTCTATTCTGACCCCCTGACTTCTTGGCAAAAGCAGACCTACATACGCATACGACTGCATCGGATGGATTTTGTTCACCGAAACAGCTGATCGAACTGGCTGCTTCCAGATCTCTGAATTCACTTGCAATTACCGATCACGATACGATTCAGGGATACCTGGATGCACGTCCATTTGCCGAAGAGCATCAGATCCGGTTGTTGCCGGGAGTTGAGGTGTCGACCCGCTGGGAGGGGCGTGAAGTCCATCTTCTCGGGTACAGTTTCGAACCGGATAATGAACCGCTTGTTCAGTTGCTCCGCCTCCAGAGAAAAGCACGAAGGGAGAGAGTTAAACAGATTCTTGACCAGCTTCGAAAAAAGGGGGTGGAGATTACCATGGATGAAGTTGTGGCAGAGTCAAATGGAGGGACGATTGGCCGGCCGCACGTTGCCGAAGTACTGATCAGGAAACGGATCGTCTCCTCGTTTCCTGAAGCATTTATCCGTTATCTGGGAAGCAACATTCTGGAGAAGCTGGAGGCGGGTTATGCAGAGATTACAGATGTAATCCGGGTGATCCGGGAAGCGGGAGGTGCAACCTCTCTGGCGCATCCGGGCAGGATGTATAGCCGGAATGAAACAGAGGGCCTGTTGGAGCTGGGGCTGGACGGGATTGAGTGCATCCATCCGTCACATCACTACGATCAACAGAAACAGTATTTGGAATTGGCTGAGCGGGAGAACCTGTTGATAACCGGCGGAAGTGATTTTCATGGGAAACATGATGGTTATACTCCCTATTTTGGGATAGTAACGCTGAGTGATTCACGAGTGAATGAGCTGGCCCGGATGGCCCGGCGTCGTTCCATTTTGTTACACGAAGAGTAGAAGTCTGTGGGACTTGGCCTGATCTGCTGCGAAAACGCAGGATCTGCCACTGGCCTGACATCCCCTCGTGACAATCATCCAGGCCCGACAGTCTCCCGGAACGGAACAATAATCAACCGATGGATTACATTCAGATATGATGGACTGGCCAGAAATAGAAGTTGGAATCGTGGCGGCAAAGTGGAATTCGATGATCACGGACCAGATGCTGGAGGGTGCGCTTGACGCATTGAAAGCGAAGGGGGTCCGGGAGGAGAATATCCGGGTTGAGAGATGTCCGGGTTCTTACGAAATCCCTCTCGCCTGCAAATGGTTGCTGGATCATACCCGCCCGGACGGCCTGATTGCAATCGGGGCTGTGATCCAGGGGGATACTCCCCATTTTGACTACGTCTGTGACGCGGTGAACCGGGGCATCTCGGAACTGAACCTCTCGTATGGTATCCCGGTTGCTTTTGGAGTTCTGACGACGAATACGGTCGAACAGGCGATTCGAAGAGCCAGCAGAGAAGAGGGAAACAAAGGCGCTGAAGCTGCGTTAGCCATGTGTGAGATGATTGAGATGAAACACCGGTTGTCCGGAGCGGATTGATAGTGAGTGGTTGCCGGAGGCTGATTTGGTGCCACTACAGCAGATTCAACGTAAGTCCGACAGGTTTCCGGTTTAACGATTGATTTATTACTTGATAAAGGAGCTTCAAAAATCTAATTTGTAAAGTTATTAAGGAGGTATTGAATCCACCGTTCGGCGGATTCAATACCTCCAATTAATCAGACAGAACCCAACAAACCAGACCAGAATTGAAACCGTTTTCACTGACAGACAAGAGCCAAAGCGATGGTGACAAGGAGAAGCAGGCGCAGGTTCAGAGAGCCGGTTCGATTCCAAAGCATGTTGCCATTATCATGGATGGCAATGGCCGCTGGGCCAAAGGAAAGGGGAATATTCGCGTCTTTGGCCATAAAGCGGGTGTTGAGTCTGTGAGAGATATTACGGAAGCGTGTGCACAACTCGGGGTTAAGTATCTGACCCTCTACGCCTTCTCCACAGAGAACTGGGGCCGGCCGACACTGGAGGTGAATGCACTCATGAAACTCCTGGTGAGTACGCTTGGAAGTGAGGCGGAGACGCTTCACAAAAACAACATCCGCCTCAGCGCGATCGGCCAGATCGAGCGGTTTCCGGAGAGTTGCCAGCGTGAACTCACTGAAGTGATCGAATTGACCAAAGAGAATAGCCATATGCAGCTCTGCCTGGCACTCAGCTATTCCGGAAGGTGGGATATTACCGAAGCTGTGAAGAGAGTTGCAGAACTGGTCCGGAATGGAGACCTTGATCCGGACGATATTGATGATTCTGTGATTGGAAGCCACCTGTCTACAGCCGATATTCCGGATCCGGATTTGATCATCCGGACCAGCGGCGAGTTCAGAATCAGTAACTTCCTTTTATGGCAGCTTGCCTACTCGGAACTCTATATAACCAAAACATATTGGCCCGATTTCAGAAGAGATGAACTTTATGAGGCAATATTATCCTATCAAAAGCGTGATCGTAGGTACGGGAAATTAAAAAAAGATTATTCCGATGCCGTGAATGATCAGAGTATCAAACAAATCCTTTCATAACCATTCAGATTTTTTATCACGTGTCCCGATTTTTCAGCTTTTTTTTCTGTCTCATATTGTGTGGAATCCTGGCAGCGCCTCACCTCTCTGCCCAGGACCGGCAACCGATAAATATCACTGACCCGACGGCTGTTACTCCCCGGCAGTACGAGATACAGACTGTCACAGTATCCGGGCTGCGGGCTGAGAATACGGAGAGCCATCTGATCAGCCGGAGCGGCCTGGTTCCGGGGTCAACGATCACGATCCCAGGAGAGGATATCCCGGAAGCGATCCGTCGCATCTACCGTGGCGGGCTCTATTCGGATGTGCAGATCTATCCGGAGGTAGTGGGAGGCGGTGTCAATATCGAGATTGTGGTTCAGGAGGAGCCGCGCCTGGCGGAGTACCAGCTCGAGGGCGTGCGCCGTTCCGACCGGAGGGAACTTCGTGAACGGATTACCCTGCTTCAGGGGTTTGCTGTCAGTTCATCCAATCGTACCCAGGCGGTCAATACGATCCAACGCTATTTTCGCGGGAAAGGGTACTGGGGAACTTCGGTTGAGATTGAAGAGATCCATTCGAATGATCTGACAGACCGGGTTACCCTGGTGTTTCAAATCGATCCGGGCGATCGGCTCAAAGTGAGGCGGATACAGTTTTTTGGTAACGAACAGTTTAGTGGCCGGAAGCTTCGTAACGCATTTGATACCATCAAGCAGGACCGCTGGTGGAGAATCTTTCGAAGACATGTATATACGTCCGAGGAAGTTGAAGAGGGGAAGCTGAATCTTTTGGATTTCTATCGGGAAAACGGCCACCGGGATGTTCGTATTCTTTCCGATTCTGTCTATGTGTATGACTGGCGCGGAGACAAGGAGGGGGTTTCGATCGATATTTCCGTTGAGGAAGGCCCGCAGTACAAGGTCAGGAACATCACCTGGGAGGGGAATACAGTCTATACGGATGAGCAGCTGACCCAGGTCCTCGATTTTTATAAGGGAGATGTCTTTAATGAGCGGAAATTTCAGGAAAATCTTCAGGGCCGCCGGGATGAAGGGGATGTCCTGACCCTCTACCATAATGTCGGGTATCTCTTCTACAGATTGTATGAAGATATTCAGATTGTCGGGGAGGATTCACTGGACATTCACTTCGATATCGTCGAGAATGAGATCGCAACGGTACGGGAGGTTTCATTTCACGGAAATACAAAGACACATGACGATGTGGTCCGCCGTACCCTGAGAACTCTTCCCGGCCAGACCTACAACCGATCGGCGATCATCCGTTCGGTTCGTGAACTCAGCCAGCTCGGCTATTTTAACCCGGAGGGGATAGAGCCGGATCTCAATCCGGATCAGGAGAACCAGTCGGTCGATCTGATCTTTGGCCTGGATGAGTCCCAGAGTACTGACAACTTTGAGTTTTCAGGCGGATTTGGCGGCCGGCAGATCGGAGTGATTCTTGCCACACGGGTGAATTTCAACAACTTTTCCATTCAGCGCGCCTTTGAACGGGACGGATGGAATCCGATTCCGTCCGGCGACGGCCAAAAACTCTCTCTCGGCCTGCAGGTGACCGGACGGGGGTACCAGAGCTACAGTTTCTCGTTTCAGGAGCCGTGGCTTCGTGGACGTCCTACCTCCCTTGGAGTCAGCGTCTCGTACGATATTCTCAACTATCGGCAGCTTCCGGGCCAGTCTATCAGGGAGAAGAATGAGCTCTTCTCCTCCAGTATCAGCATTGGGCGAAGGCTGAACTGGCCGGATGACTTCTTCTCACAGAGAACCTCCCTGAGATACCAGCTTTATGATATTGCCGGGAGTCTCGGGATCTTCGGTGAAGGCAAGACGAATATTCTGAGCCTGACTCATATGATCGAACGGAACTCGGTCGATCACCCTATTTCACCGACTACCGGAACCAAGCTTACGCTAACGGGTGAAGTGGCACCTCCGTTACCCGGTTTTGGGCAGTACTACAAGATTAAATCACAGTATCAGCACCACCACAACCTGATCGGACAGTTTGTGATAACAGGAAGCGCAGATTTCGGTTACATGGGGCATTTCGGATCTGGAGAGAGGAGCAATTTTCAGCGCTTTTTCCTCGGAGGGACAGCGATCCAGCAGCGCCAGAGCTTTATTAATGATAATATTGACATGCGCGGGTATCCCGGAGGCAACACCGGTGTAATCTCTCCTCTGGATGAGAACAGAAATCTGATCGGAGGCAGTGTCTACACCAAGTACTCGATGGAAGTCCGCTATCCGGCGGTGAGATCGGATCAGGTTCAGCTCTTTCCATATCTCTTTATGGATGCCGGGAATACCTATCTCGATTTCGACTCCTTTGATCCGTTTAATGTGAAGCGGGCAGCCGGCCTCGGCGCACGTATCTATCTTCCGATCCTCGGGTTGGTTGATATCAGCTACGGCTATCGGTTTGACGGAACACATGACTCCAACCGAGGCGCCGGCCTGCAGCCGGGCGAGTGGGAATTCCTCTTTAATATGGGCGCATCCTTCTGATGAAACGGCGATCACTGGTCATATTCTCCTGCCTGCTGTTGGGCGGAGCACTGCCGCTCTTCTCGCAGAATCAGAAGATCGGGTATATTGATTCGGAATTGATAATGGATCAGATTCCCGAATACAGTGGTGTAGAACAGACTCTGGATCTGCTAAGCGAGTCGTGGCGTGAGGAGATCCGGGAGATGGACAGTGAGATTGAGAGGCTTCAGGAGGAGTATGCAACCCGTGAAGTCCTCTATACCGAGACGATGCGTCAGGAGCATATGGCCGAGATTGACTCGATGAGAGAAGCGCGTGACCGTTTCGCGAATGAGATATTCGGGCCGGAAGGCGACTATTTTCTTCGCCAGCGTGAACTTCTCGAGCCGATTCAGCAGCAAATATATGAAGCAGTGAGCCGTGTTGCGGACCGGGAAGATTTTGATTTTATACTGGACCGCGCAGGCGACGTCAAATTGATCTTTGCCCGTCCCGAATGGAACCTTAACCAACAGGTGTTGGTAGAATTGGGTATCCAGGTGGATGGGTTGGGAAATTAACCACAAATAGTTGTAACTTTGCACCCTTTCAAAAAACCAAATATTATTATGTTGAGAACACTCCTTGTAACAATAGTTTTCCTTACTCTGCCGTTACTGGTTCAGGCACAGTTACGTGTAGGTGTAATGGATCCGGACGCCGTGATCGATGCTCTGCCCGAGACGGCCCAGGTACAACAGCAACTTCAGCAGTATGTAAATGAACGGCAGGAGGAGTATGTGAATCAGTACTCTTCGTTTGTTGAAGATGTCGGCAACTTTGAAGAGCTGGCAGAGTCCGGAGCCTTGTCTGATACGGAACTGCAGCAGCGTGAACAGGAACTGGGTGAGAGGGAGCAGGAGCTGGAAGCCCTTGGTACCAGTATCCAGAATCAGATTCAGACCCGACAGAATGAACTTCTGGCACCGATTATGGAGAGGGTTGAAGTGGCCATGGGAGCTGTCTCGGAGGAGATGGGACTTGATTATGTCCTGAACCGCCTGACCGGCAGGGGTGAGCCCATAGTCTATTATGTATCTGAGCGGGGTGTCGACATTACGGAACAGGTAATCCAGCGGCTTACTGAATAACCGAAACCTTACAATAAAGTCGGTTTTCCAGAGGATTCTAACTTATAACGATTTGAATGTAGCAGGTATCATGATGAAAAAATTAGCACTTTTCGGCTGTATCGTTTTGCTGTCGGCGTTTTCACTTCCTCAAACCGCTCTGCAGGCACAGGATATGACGATCGGGTTTGTTGACCCCCATGCAGTTCTGCAGCGTATGCCGGAGATGAGAGCCGTTGAACAGCGATATCAGAATTTTGCAGATAGCAAGTATCAGGAGTATGCTCAGAAAGAGCAGGAACTTCAGCAGGCATTCGAGTCGTTTCAACAGCGGCTCGGTGTGATCTCCGAAGAGGCCCGCCAGCGGGAAGAGGATAGAATCGGGGAACTGCAGGTGGAATTACAGGAGTTTGAGCAGCAGGCGACCCAGGAGATTCAACAGCGGAGAAATGAGCTGATGGCTCCGATTTTGAACCAGATTCAGAGTGCGATTGATCAGGTTGCAGCAGAGCGCGGCCTGGACTATGTACTCAACACCCGGACCTCGGATGCCGATGTAATTATTCTCTATGTGAATCCTGAGATTCAGGAAGAGTATGATATTACCGAGGAGGTGTTGAGCGTGCTTGATGTCTGAGCCAGGTAACCGGCTGGAATATGAAGAGAGGCTTTGGAGTGAAGGATTTCAGCGAGTTCTCGGGCTCGATGAAGTGGGAAGAGGGTGTCTCTCCGGGCCTGTTGTAGCTGCCGGCGTAATTTTGAAGCCTGGCAGTACGATGGAGGGAATCCGGGACAGTAAACAGCTTTCCGGAAAAGACCGGGATGAACTTGCCATACTGATCAGAGAAAAGGCGCTGTTCTGGGCTATTCAGAGTTGCAGCCCGGCAGAAATTGACCGGCTCAATATACTGAACGCTTCCATTGAGGCTATGATGAAATGTGCCTCTCAGAGGGGAGCATCTCCCGACTATCTGCTGGTAGACGGAAACCGGTTTGCTCCTTGTCTGACTCCGGTTCAATGTATTGTGAAAGGGGATGACCGCTCACAATCCATTGCAGCTGCATCTATTCTTGCAAAAGTGTACCGCGACGGGCTTATGAGGGATCTCCACATGGAACTGCCTGTCTATGGTTGGAATACCAACGTCGGGTATCCAACCCGGGCTCACTATAAAGGGTTACGAACGTATGGCTATTCGAAATATCACCGCAAAAGTTTTAATCTGAAGACGGACAAGCTATATTTGGGGTAGTGTCGTGGCAACCAACTTCTTGCGGGGGCAAGCCTCGATTTTGCACTCGCCTCGCCAGACTCCCGGGATCTTGTAAGGCCGACAGACTCCTGGTTCACAGTTAATTTTCGAATTGCAATAAACAGGGAGCTTCATGACAACTCTGGAATGTTTGATATCACCGGATCTGATTGAGAATGCTCAAACCTATGATGAGCACAGGTCCGATGTGGAAGAGCTGTTACAAGCGGGAAAGACGACAGGAGAGAATCACTCCGAGTCATTGCTTCACTATACAAAGATGAACATCTATCGAATGAAGCGGCTGGACAAGCGTGCAGAGCTTCTGCCCTCATTGAAAGAGCGGCTTCGGCAGATGGAGAGGAAGATGGTATGGCTTGTATTGACGGAAGGGTGGTGCGGGGATGCTGCACAGACGATCCCTGTTATCCACAAGATGGCTGCGGAAACTTCTTTCATAGAGTTAAAAATAATTCTCAGGGATCAACATCTGGAACTGATGGATCAGTTTCTGATGCGTGACAAGAGTCGTTCGATTCCGAAACTGATTGCATTGGATGCTATGAGCCTGGATGTACTGGGCACCTGGGGTCCGCGTCCGCACACGGCTCAGCAGATTGTTGACAATATGCAGATGCTAAGCGGAGCAGCACGTAAGGAGTCTTCGGAACGGCTTCACAAATGGTATGCAGATAACCGGAGCCAGGAGCTGCAACAGGAGTTTGAACAGCTTCTCGATGAGTGGGAAGAGGCGTAAGAGATGAAGTGTACCACTTCGACATACACTCTGTTTTCTCCCTGCCCATTGCTGAATGCCCCTGACAGAACCATCTGCCCATGAGTTTGGAAAGAGACTCATTTTACCGGCATATCGCCCAGACAAGCAGTGACCCGATGGGGCTTGAAATTGAACGGGCAGAAGAGTGTGAACTTTTTACAACGGATGGCCGGTCGTTTGTTGACCTGATTTCCGGAATTGCTGTCAGCAGCCTGGGACACAGGCATCCGGCTGTCATGAGAGCAATCCGGGAGCAGCTCGACCGTCATCTGCATGTGATGGTTTATGGGGAATTCGTTCAACGTGCACAGAGCCGTCTTGCAACACTGCTAACCAGCCAGCTCCCGGATTCGCTCGACCGGGTCTATTTTGTAAACAGCGGCACCGAAGCGAATGAGGGTGCCCTGAAGCTGGCAAAGAAGTATACAGGGAGAAGCCGCCTGGTCTCCTTCCATAACAGTTATCACGGAGATTCTCACGGCTCATTGAGTGTAACCGGGCGGGCGATCTATCGAGATCCCTATAAACCGCTCCTTCCTGATGTCCATTTTCTCGACTTTAACGATCCTGTCGGCCTGGAAAAGGGTATTGATGAGCGGACGGCGGCAGTGATTCTGGAACCCGTACAGGGGGAAGGGGGTGTAATTCCGGCTAATCCGGAGTGGCTTGCCGGGGTCCGATCCCGTTGTGACGAGACAGGTGCGCTGCTCATTTTTGACGAGATTCAAACAGGGTTCTACAGGACCGGAGAGCTCTTTGCAGCTCATACCTACAATGTAATGCCCGATATCCTCTGTCTGGCCAAGGCGATGGGCGGTGGAATGCCGATTGGCGCATTTTTATCCTCTTCAGAAATTTTCAAGGTATTCCGCCAGGATCCTCCGTTGAATCATGTCACGACATTTGGTGGGCATCCGGTCAGTTGTGCTGCTGCCTGCGCCACGCTGGAGACACTTCTTGCAGGCGATTTTGGCGCCCGTGCAAGAAGAATTGAGCAGATTGCCAGGGACATACTGAAAGGGGAAGGGGTTGTAGAGGTGAGAGGGGTTGGCGCTATGCTCGGCCTGCAACTGGAAGATCAGGAGACAACCCGACGGGTGGTTACCCGCTGTTTCGAAGAGGGAATTCTGCTCGGCTGGACACTCCATTCCGATACCCTGATCCGGATCGCACCACCACTGGTGATCCGTGAAGAGATGCTTGCCGATTCATTTGAGACGATTATGCGGATTTTACGGGAGTGATCAGTGATCTCATTCCTGCCTGTCCCATAAAGAGAGTTGTCCGATCTCCGGCCGCCGGAAGGCCGAAGCGGAGAGTTCTGTCATTGTTTGGTTGAGTCCGAGTCGTTGTACGGTCTGCCGGAACAGTTGTCTGATTTGTGAGGCATAATGCCCTTCTCCCCGGAACCGTTCGCCAAATTCACTCCGGTTCATCTCTCCGTTCCGTATATCGAGAATCCTGTTGATTACTTTAGATTTCCGATCCGGTGCGTGCTGCTCCAGCCATTCCACAAACAGATCCTTAACCCCGTACGGGAGCCTCAAAAGCGTATATCCTGCAGCTGAGGCTCCTGCGTGTTTCGCCTCTTCCAGTATCTCTGCGGTTTCATGGTCCGTCAGTCCAGGTATAATCGGTGCTACGTTTACAGAGACGGGAATGCCTGCAGCCGACAGTTCACGGATTGTATCCAGGCGTCTCTGTGGCCTTGACGTGCGCGGCTCCATCTTTCCGGCCAGCTCCCGGTCAAGAGTTGTAATTGAGAGAGTCACGGCGATGGCCTGATGTTCAGCGAGCTGTTGAAAAAGGTCGATATCCCTTGTTACCAGATGGTTTTTCGTAATGATTGCCAGTGGGTGGCGGCACTCTGCCAATACTTCGATACATCCCCTGGTGATCCCGAGTTCTTTTTCAGCCGGTTGATACGGATCGGTGACCCCGCTCATAACGAGTGTTTCCGGTTTCCAGCCGGGTTTCCCAAGGCTTTTTTTCAGGAGAGCCGGCGCGTTGTGTTTCACGACAATTTTTGACTCAAAATCGAGCCCTGCGGACATACCAAGAAATTCATGCGTTGGCCGGGCATAGCAGTAGATACATCCATGTTCACAGCCACGATAGGGATTCAGGCTTTTGTTGAATGGGATGTCAGGGCTATTGTTCGTGGAGATGATCTCCTTTGTATGGTCGGTTAAAAATGTTGTGTCCGGGGATGGTTTCTCACCGGTCTCCAGATCGACGTCATAGTCGAGGTAGACCTTTTCAAACCGGTTTTCCGGATTGTCTGACGTTCCCCTTCCTCGAATTGGTTTCATAGACATTACATAAATTGTACATATGAATATAGTGAATTGATTATAGAATTCAGAATACAGAATACAGGAGGGAATAGGTGATAGGTGAGCGGGAACAGTTCTCGATCAAAGAGAACTATCACCTATTCCCTTCCTGTCTTCTCCCATTTTTTCCCTTATCTTGCAGGCAGTCAGTAATCGATAGACAGAGTAGATACGTTCATGAAAATATGGAGATGATATGGCTGAAGTAGAATCTACAATGATGGAACTGGGTACGAGGGCACCGGAATTCTCTCTCACGAATGTGGTTTCGGGAAAATCGGTCTCTCTGGATGATTTCAGTAGCAGCAAGGCACTTCTGGTGATGTTTATCTGTAACCATTGCCCCTTTGTGAAGCTGCTTAAGGAGGAGCTGGTTGTTTATGCGAACGAGTTTGCTCCAAAGGGGCTTGACGTAGTGGCCATCAGCTCCAATGATGTTGAGAATTATCCGGATGACAGCCCGGACAAGATGAAAGAGGATGCAGAACGGTTCGGATATCCGTTTCCCTATCTGTATGACGAGACTCAGGAGGTAGCTCAGACGTACCGGGCAGCATGTACGCCAGACTTCTTTCTGTTTGATGCTGACCTGAAACTGGCTTACAGGGGGCAATTTGACGACAGCAGGCCAAAAAACGGGAAACCGGTGACCGGAAAAGATCTTCGAGAGGCGACCCGACGGGTCTTGAACGGTGAACCTGCTCCGGAACTTCAGGTTCCCAGTATCGGATGCAACATCAAGTGGAAACCAGGGAATGAGCCCGATTATTTTGCTTGAGAAGAGATACAGAATACAGGAGTCAGGAGAAGAATACAGGAGAGGGCTTGAGCCATGCAAGTGTTCAACACCGTACAATTGATAAGTGCCATGTATTGCAACTGAATTCAGAATTAACCCGAAACCATTCTGTCTTCTGTTTTCTAAATTCTATCCCATTATGAACAAGAAGAATCTCTCTGAACTGCGAAGACGGTATACCAAAGACGGGCTTCCGGATGACGGGCTTCCGGATGATCCGCTGATTCTGCTTTCCGGTTGGCTGGACCAGGCAGTTCGGGCTGACGTGATGGAACCGAATGCGATGTCTCTCGCTACAACCGGCCCTGAAGGCAATCCCGATGTCCGGACAGTGCTTTTGAAGGGAATTACAGCCAGGGGAATTCTTTTTTTTACCAACTATCGAAGTGCAAAGGGAGAGCAGTTGTCGGCACACCCGTATGCGGCCTGTTGTTTTTGGTGGCCGGAGCTGGAGCGGCAGATTCGGCTTGCGGGACATGTTCAGAAGCTGCCGGCAGAAGAGAGCCGTGACTATTTTGCTTCACGGCCCCGGGAGAGCAGGATCGGCGCATGGGCATCTGTCCAGAGCCAGCCGGTTTCGAACCGTGCCGAGCTGGACAACCGGTTTCGGGAGTATGAGAAGAAATTTGAGGGAGAGGAGATTCCGATGCCGGACTATTGGGGCGGTTTTGAGATCCAGGCAGAGCGGATAGAGTACTGGCAGGGACGTCCCGGCCGGCTTCATGACCGAATCCTTTACACCCGTTCCGGAGATGAATGGAAACAGAACCGCCTTTCTCCGTAGGATTGAACAATACTCCAACGGGGAACGAATCGGAACGGAGTTGTACTACTACGAGACGGTTCACGGTTTGCCAGATCTATCGAGTGTTTGTGACGTATGGGAAAGAAGAACAAATTGCAGCGTTACCGGGAAGTGAGTGACATGGAGATCGTTCTCGAGTACACAGACTTCGAGAACCGGCCAGACGGAAAACCGAAAGGAGAGTGGCATCAGAAATACTTCGGGAACGGCCGTCCGATTATACTGGAGCTGGCGTGCGGCAAGGGCGATTATGCGCTGAATCTGGCGAGACGTGAACCGGAGCTGAATGTTGTCGGTGTCGACATCAAGGGAGCGAGGATCTGGAAAGGAGCGACAACTGCACGTGATGAAGGAGTAGAGAATGTTCGCTTTCTGCGAATTTTTATCGACCATCTGGACGAATATTTTGACAGGGGAGAGGTATCGGAGATCTGGATTACATTTCCCGATCCCTATCTTAAGGAGAAAAAAGAGTCGAAACGGCTGACATCTCCCAGATTTCTGGATACCTACCGAAAGGTACTTGCTCCCGGTGGTGAGATTCATTTGAAAACCGATTCTCTTCCCCTCTATGAGTACACACTCGAAACGATACGGGATCAGAATTGCGAGCTGCTTGACCAGGTGGATGACGTCTATCGTGAACGACCGGAAGACCCGCTGTTGACTATCCAGACCTACTACGAGAAGATGCATCTGCGAGATGGAAAGACGATTCGGTATGTTCGGTTTAGAATTTAGGAGTCAGGAGCGTTGTAGCCCGGGAGAGCTGCACTTCGGGCGAACGTTGGGTAGGATATAGTATTCACTCACCTATTCTCTTTTTCCCCGATTTCTTCGTAACTTAACAGTGTTAACTTGACTGACGGGTTGTTAATAGCCGATTTTACTGTCTTTCTTTCTGCATAATGAACAGAAGTAGTGGAACAGATGTCATTAAAAGATCAAATCTTATCCACAAGCAGAACCATTCTGAAGAGAGAGGGCTTTGGGAAGCTCTCTATGAGAAAGATTGCGCGTGAGATTGCTGTGTCTGCAACCAGTATCTATCTCCATTTCGATAATAAGGATCACCTGATCCACACATTAATGGAAGAGAGCATCGGGGAGCTGCATCGGGAGATGCGTGCAGCCCTGGAATCCGGACACGGACCGGCCGAGAGGGTTCGGTTGGTTGCAGAAGTATATGTGACGTTCGGTCTTGAACATCCACAGGAGTATGAGGTTCTCTTTATGGTTCGTCCCGAAGAGATGCCTCGTTATCCGAAGGAGAAATTCAGAAAAGCACGAATCGGTTATGAGATGCTGGCAGATGAGATCCATAAGGGAGTTGAAGCGGCAATCTTTGAGAAGAGAGACCCTGTTTCTGCAGCCTATTCCTTATGGGCGCAGCTTCACGGGATCGTTTCTGTCATACTGAATCGCCGGCTTGATACCCGCGTTGATCAGAACGATTTTATCAAAACTTCCATTGATACGATTGTAGACGGATTGTTAATCCGGGATCGTATTCCTGCTAACTGAAAGGAGAGGTAGTTATGGAATTTATTACAGATGTGTTTGGATTTTTTTCACAGATTCCGGTATGGGCATCTCTGCTTTCGGTACTGCTCATGCTCTTTCTCCTCGGTTTTAACGGCGCCCCGCTATGGGTTTGGGGTATAAGCGGCCTGGCCGCCTTATGGGGAGTGGCGGCCCCGGCCTGGCTTTTGGGACTCTATCTTCTTCTGGTGATCCTCTTTTCAGTCCGGCCGTTCCGGCGTTTGTTGGTTACCTCTCCCCTTATGAAGCTGCTCGACTCGATGAATATTCTGCCGGCAATATCGGAGACGGAGCGTACTGCGATTGAAGCAGGAACCGTATGGATTGAAGGGGAGCTCTTTTCCGGAAACCCCGATTTCAGGCGAATTCTGAATGAACCTTATCCCGAGTTGACGGAGAAAGAGAGGGCATTTCTGGACGGCCCGGTTGAGGAGCTCTGTTCTATGGTCAGCGACTGGGAGGTTTCTCAGCGAAAAGGGTTTGACGAGGCGACCTGGGATTTTATCCGGGCGCACCGGTTTTTCGGCTTGATTATTCCGGAAGAGTATGGCGGCCACGCCTTTTCGGCCAATGCACACAGTGCAATCATTGCAAAACTTGCTACCCGCTGCGGCCCTCTGGCCACAACTGTTATGGTCCCCAACTCGTTAGGCCCTGCTGAACTGTTAATGCATTATGGAACAGAAGAGCAAAAGAATCGGTATCTCCCATCTCTGGCCAGAGGGGAAGAGATTCCCTGTTTTGCGTTGACGGAGGCAAATGCCGGTTCAGATGCCGGAGGGATGGAATCTCACGGCGAAGTCTTTCGCGGGGAGGATGGGACCCTTCTTCTGAAACTGAACTGGGATAAACGGTATATCACGCTTGCCGCGATATCGACGGTGATCGGCCTTGCATTCAAATTGAATGACCCCGATAACCTTTTGGGCAAAGGGACATCTCCCGGAATTACTTGTGCACTGGTGCCGAGTAAGACGCAGGGAGTCGTACTCGGGAAACGGCATGATCCGCTTGGAGTGCCTTTTTATAACTGTCCTACCAGGGGAGAGGATGTTGTGGTCCCTGTGGATGCTATTATCGGTGGTGCTGAAGGAGCAGGCCAGGGTTGGCGGATGTTGATGGAATCTCTTGCTGTCGGACGCGGTATCTCATTACCGGCACAAGCGTCTGGCGGAGCAAAATTGAGTTCACGTGCAGTGGGTGCCTATACGGCGATCCGTAAACAGTTCGGCATCAATATCGGGCGGTTTGAAGGAATTGAGGAGCCGCTTGCCCGTATCGGTGGTTATAGCTACTTGCTGGAAGCGGCGCGCCGGTTTACTTGTGGCGCGCTGGATAAAGGTGCCAAACCTGCTGTCGTAACGGCTATTGCAAAGTACCAGTTTACCGAACTATCCCGATCCATTATTAATGATTCGATGGATATTGTGGGAGGTGCCGGCATTTCAAGGGGGCCGAGGAATCTGTTTGCAAGCAGTTATATAGCGACACCGATCGCCATTACTGTCGAGGGGGCCAATATTTTGACCCGGTCACTGATGATTTTTGGGCAGGGGGCGATTCGCTGCCACCCCTATGCATTTCGTGAGATTGACGCTCTGATGAAGAGGGATTTGAAAGCGTTCGACAATGCTTTCTGGAGTCATATTGGCCATGTTGTACAGAACGGTTTCCGATCCGTTCTGCTGAGTGTGACGAGGGGGCGCCTGGCAGGGTCACCGACAGGAGGCCTGGCGGCGCACTATTATCGCCGACTCGCCTGGGCATCCGCCAGTTTTGCTTTTCTGGCTGACCTGGCTCTGGGTTCCTATGGCGGTGCTTTGAAGATGAAGGAGAAGGTGGCTGGCCGCTATGCAGATCTGTTGAGCTGGATGTATCTCGCCTCAGCGGCCTTGCGGCGTTTTGAAGCGGATGGCCGCCCGGATGAGGACCGGGACTATGTCACCTGGGTGATGGAGACATCGTTCGATCGAATGCAGACGGCATTTGACGGCATTTACCGGGAGCTGGAAGTTCCCGGCCTCGGCTGGCTTTTCCGCGGGCCGATTGCACTATGGTCCAGAATCAACCGGATTGGAAAGCCTCCATCCGATGCTTTGGGCCACCGGATTGCTCAATCGATGCAGAAACCCGGTCCGCAGAGAGACCGGATGAGTGACGGGATCTATATACCTGATTCCCGTGAAGAATCTCTCGGACGATATGAGTATACGCTCATGAAGGTTGCCGAATCTGCTTCGGTCTACAAGAAACTTCGGGATGCAGTGAAGGCAGGAAAACTGGAGAAGGGGCCTCCTCTTGAACAGTTGGAGGAGGCGGTTTCGAAAGGAATCTGCAGTGTGGTTGAGGCGGGCATGGTCCGGGAAACGGAACAGGCACGGCTGGATGCGGTTCTTGTTGATGAATTTACGCTCGATGAATACCAGAACGACTTGCCGGCACCGCCGGCAGGAACCGGCCTCGATTCTAACGAGGCGGGAAACCGTTCTGTGTAGAAATCATTCGGGCAGTGCAGCACCATGAGAAAAAAACCCGGTCGGAAGGCCGGGTTTTTTTATCTCTTCCGTTCGGACGGGCTACTTGTCATAGAGCTTGGATGCCTTCTCTGCCGAAAGCAGAATTCCTTTTATCATTGCGGAACTGAATCCGTTGTGCTCCATTTCATTCAGCCCGGATATGGTGCATCCTCTGGGAGTGGTTACCCGGTCGATCTCAAACTCGGGATGATTTTCCATTTTTACCAGCAGGGACGCCGCCCCTTTTGCAGTCTGGGCGGCCATAAGCAGAGCCTCTCTTGCGTGGAACCCGATCTCTGTGCCGCCCTGGGAGGCAGCCCGGATTGCTCGCAGGAAGAAGGCGATTCCGCAGGCGCAGAGAGCCGTAGCAGAGGTCATCTGCTCTTCGAGAATGATCATGGTCTCTCCGACAGTGTTGAAGATTGAGCGCGCTATCTCGATCTCGTCACCATTCCCATTACTGGAACAGATACAGGTCATTGATTCCCTGATAGCAATTGCAGTATTGGGCATGGCACGGACGATGGGGACCTGATTCCCGATGATTCCGGCGATCTGCCGTATCAGTACGCCGGAGATCACGGAGATGAGAACATGGCGTTCCGGGTCCAGTTCGGGTTTGATCTCTGTCAGTAGTTGATCCACTTGCTGTGGTTCTACGCTGATAATGAGTATATCGGAATTTCGGACCGCTTCAAGATTGTCGGTAGTTGTTTGAAACCCTTGTTCCCGGTAGTCTTCCAGCAGCTTGATTCTTCTGCGGGTCAATGTAACGGATCCGGCGTCAAACCGGTTGGAGGATACTACTCCTGTTGCAATGGCAGTTCCAATATTTCCGGCGCCAAGGATGGCAATTCGAACATCTTCTTTCATAAGTGATCAATATTTTGTTCAACAATACTCTGGGGAGGTTTTTCAAAGCCTCCTCTGGGAGTCTGTCGAACTTACATCGAATCTATTGCGGTGTAAGTCCGACAGACTTATGGTAAAACCTTCACGGAATAGTAGGAAAATATCCCTGAAATTCAGAATGGAGATTCAGCACTTCGGGAGTTCCATTCATGACTTCTCTATTCTTTAAATATTCTTTATTTTACCTGAATGCGTGTTTTAAAATTTGGAGGATCTTCGGTCGGTACACCGGATGCGATCCGTAAAGTTATAGATATCATTCAACAGAAACGGCAACAAGGCCCGGTTACGGTCGTGGTGTCGGCATTTCGGGGTGTCACAGACCTTCTCTTTCGTGCCGCTAAAGAGGCGTCCGGAGGGTCCGATCAATATCAGGATGTGATTCGGGAGCTTGAGAAGCGGCATGTCGATACAATCAAGGATCTATTGAGAGTTCAGACCAGGAGTGAGGCGCTTACCCGTTTCAAGATGACGCTGAATGAGCTGGAAGATATCCTTCACGGCGTCTCCCTTACACGCGAAATCACGGCCAGGACGTCCGATTTCGTGATGGGATTCGGAGAGCGTTTTTCAGCCGGCATTCTGGCTCACTGTCTGTCGGAATCAGGTATGGATGCCGAATTTGTGGATGCCAGGGAGCTGATCGTAACGGACTCTCATTTTGGCCAGGCAAGGGTTCTGGGCGAGTTGACCAGGGATTCGATTCGAAAACGTCTGTCAGGCGATCCTGTCTATGTTGTCACCGGTTTTATTGCATCGACCGAAAAAGGTGTCTCTACGACTCTTGGAAGAGGCGGTTCCGACTATACGGCCTCTATTATTGGAGCTGCGCTCGATGCAGAGGAGATTGAGATCTGGACGGATGTGGATGGAATGATGACCGCAGATCCGCGAATTGTCAAGCGGGCTTTCTCGATTGATGAGGTCTCTTATGAGGAGGCGATGGAGCTCTCTCATTTCGGAGCCCGGGTGATCTATCCGCCAACGATCCAACCGGCATACCAGAAGGAGATCCCTATCTCCATCAGGAATACGTTTAAACCGGATCATCCGGGAACGGTTATCCGCAAGGATCCTTCGAAATCCCGGGAGATGATCAAGGGGATCTCATCGATTGATGAAATTGCCCTTATTACGTTGAAGGGGAGTGGTATGGTTGGGGTCAGCGGTGTGGCTGCCCGTCTCTTTACGGCACTGGCTCACAAAGAGATCAATGTTATTTTAATTACACAGGCGTCCTCTGAGCATACGGTGACTCTGGCTGTCCCACCGGAGAGTTCCTCAAGGGCAAAGAGAGTTATTGAACGGGAGTTCAGGCCTGAATTGCAGGAGAATCAGATTGACGATATTCTTGTGGAAGAGGATCTCTCTGTGATTGCAATTGTTGGCGACAACATGAGGCAGATACCGGGGATCGCGGGAAGAGTATTCAGCTCTTTGGGACGCAATGGCGTGAATATCGTCGCGATTGCTCAGGGATCTTCAGAACGGAATATCTCGTTTGTAGTCAATCGGCACGACCAGTCCAAGGCGATGAATGCACTTCATGACGCTTTTTTCCTTGCAAGTGTCAAGACTCTGAATCTCTTTCTGGTAGGGGTTGGCCTTATCGGGAGCAAGTTGCTGGAACTTTTCCATAACCAGGTTGAAGCGCTCTACCGGGATTACCAGATTGACCTGAAATTGCGTGGGGTTGCCAATTCCGGAAAGATGTTGTTTGACGCAGAAGGGATCAGCCTGGATGGCTGGCGGGAGCGTCTGGAGTCGAGTAGTGACCAGACGAACCTGAACCGGTTTGTGGAGCAGATGCAGGAGCTGAATTTGCCGAATTCGGTGTTTGTGGATTGTACTGCAAGTGACGAGGTCCCGGCGCTCTATCCGGATATCCTCAATTCAAGTATTTCAGTAGTAACTCCCAATAAAAAAGCGAATTCTGCTTCCCAGGAGTATTTTGATGAACTGCACAGGATCGCGTTGCGCCGAAATGTCGCATTCCGGTATGAGACCAACGTCGGTGCCGGCCTGCCTGTGGTAGCAACTATCCATGAGCTTGTCACTACCGGCGACCATATGAACCGGGTGGAGGCGGTACTCTCCGGTACGCTCAGTTATATTTTTAACAGTTTTGACGGCTCTGTCCCTTTCAGTGAAATTGTGCGGCAGGCACGGGAGAAAGGGTATACTGAACCGGACCCCCGGGAGGATCTGAACGGGCATGATGTCGGCAGAAAACTGTTGATATTGGCCAGAGAGGCGGGGTACAGGCTTGAATTTGAGGATCTTGAGATCGAGAACCTGGTTCCTGAAGGTGCACGCGGTGCGGGGGATGTGGAGTCGTTTTTCAAAAAACTGAAAGAGTTTGACGGTGAGTTTGAATCTATGCGTGCGGAAGCAGCAGGCAACCAGATGAAACTCTGTTACATCGCCCGGTTTGAAGGTGGGAATGGGGTCGTGAAGCTGGAGCGGATTGGCCAGGACCATCCATTCTACGGCTTGAGCGGAAGTGATAACATTGTGGCTCTCTATACTGATCACTACCGCGAGAGTCCTATGGTTGTAAAAGGGCCCGGGGCAGGTGCCAATGTAACAGCTGGTGGAATTGTTGCTGATATACTGCGGGTCGCCAATACAAAGGCACAAAGTAATGCGGGATGACAGGGAATAGGTGAGAGGTGACAGGGAATAGTCTTTATTCGACGAGAGCTATCACCTGTCATCTATTCCCTTCCTGACTCCTATATTCTATTAATGACGTGTGAAAACTATGAATAGCGAACAGCGACGTTTTGTCCGTGCTTTTGCACCTGCTACGGTTGCCAATGTTGGCTGTGGGTTTGATGTACTTGGTTTTGCCATTCACGGGCCGGGGGATGAGGTTATTGCAGAGCGGTCTGACCGGCCCGGTGTAGTCATTGCCTCTATTGAGGGGGATGAGGGGAAGCTTCCTCATGATCCGGAGAGCAATACGGCCGGCCGGGGTGTCCTGAGTATGCTGGAAGCACTGGATGGCGGCAGCGATATCGGGGTTCAGCTCACGATTGTCAAAAAGATGCCCCTCGGGAGCGGGCTCGGTTCAAGCGCAGCGAGTTCAGTGGCCGCTGTAGTTGCGGTCAACCGTCTTCTGGGAGAACCATTCAGCCGGGAACAGCTGTTGCCATTTGTTCTTGAAGGAGAGCTGGCTGCAAGCGGTTCTCCGCATGCAGATAACGTCTCTGCTGCGTTGCTGGGCGGGTTTATCCTGGTACGGAGCAATGATCCACTGGATGTTATCTCACTGGATACCCCGGATCAGCTCTTCTGTACCATTATCCATCCGAAAATTGAGATTCCAACCAAAAATACCCGTCTGATCCTTCGTAAGGAGGTACCGCTTTCGAAGGCCATTGCACAATGGGGGAATGTCGGTGCATTGGTTGCAGGGCTCTACCGCAAGGACTTCGATTTGATCGGCCGCTCACTGAATGACGGAATTGTGGAACCTACCCGCTCTTTTCTGATTCCGGGGTTCGATGAGATGAAGCAGGCTGCGATCGAATCGGGAGCTCTCGGTTTCAGTATTTCAGGTGCCGGGCCATCCGTATTTGCGCTCTCCAGCTCTTCCGAGGCGGCCGACCGGATCGGTGTACATGCCGGTGCTGTGCTGGAGCGGCTCAGCCTGGAGTATGATGTTTACATATCGGAAGTTAACAAGGAGGGTTCAACAATCCTGGAAGAGAGTGAAGCATTAACCCGGTAAGGCCGAATTATGATCCAATTTGTAAGTACCAAAGGGGAATCTCCAGCTGTTTCGTTTCGTGAAGCGATAAAGAACGGCCTGGCTCCGGATGGCGGCCTCTATATGCCGAAACCGATTCCTCAATTGCCGGAATCGTTCTGGAGTAGCCTCACCGAACATTCGATTCAGAAAATTGCATTTGAAGTGTGCCGTCTCTATACAGAGGGGGAGTTCTCTGTCTATGAGCTGGAGTCGATGATCGATCATGCAATCAATTTCGAAGCTCCTCTGATCGAACTCTATGATGATATTTCAATTCTTGAACTCTATCACGGGCCGACACTTGCTTTCAAGGATTTTGGAGCGAGATTTATGGCACAAGCCTTCTCGAGGCTCGATCAGAAGAGCGGGCAGGATCAGTTGATTTTGGTTGCGACGTCGGGAGATACCGGAAGTGCAGTGGCCAATGGATTCTACGGTGTGCCGGGAACGCGGGTCTGCCTGCTCTATCCCTCTGGCAAGGTCAGTAATCTTCAGGAGAAGCAGATGACGACTCTGGGTGCAAATGTAACGGCACTGGAAGTGAACGGTACGTTTGACGATTGCCAGAAACTGGTGAAACAGGCCTTTAACGATGAGGATCTCCGTTCCAAACTCAGGCTCAGTTCTGCCAATTCAATCAATTTTGCACGGCTGCTTCCTCAGACGTTTTACTATATCCATGCACTTTCTGTTTTGAGAAGCGTATTGGGGGAGGATTCAACGCCGGTCTTTTCCGTGCCTAGCGGGAATTTCGGAAATCTGACTGCCGGGCTGCTTGCCTCGAGGATGGGAATGCCGTTCAAACGATTTTTGGCTGCTACGAACCGGAATGATGTTGTCCCTGAATTTTTGGAAACAGGAGTCTTCCGGCCGCGGCCGTCCGTTCAGACGATCTCCAATGCGATGGATGTCGGGAATCCCAGTAATTTTGACCGGATTCACTATCTCTTCCGGGGTGAACTGCATGACATTCGCAATGAGATTTGGGGGGCTTCTTTTGACGACCGGCAGACCCGGGAGTGTATCCGCCGTGTTTATAAGGATTGGAGATGGGTAGTTGATCCGCACACAGCAGTCGGCATCCTGGCGGCTGAGAAGTTCCGGGAGGAGACGGGCAGTGAAGATCCTGTCATTGTGCTCTCAACGGCGCATCCGGCTAAGTTTTCGGATATTGTCGAAGAGCAAACGGGTAAGCCGGTCGAGATTCCGAATCGGCTGAAGGCGTGTCTGGAGAGGGAGAAACGAAGTGAGATGATGGAAAATGACTACACTGCCTTTCGAACGTTTCTGGAAAAGGGGATGTAGGGATGGGACATATTGTATTCCGTCTTCTTCGAATAGTCCGCCAGGAGTGCAGTTCTCCCGGGAAAGAATCCAAAGGTCTATAGCGGTTCGTGATATCTGACAAGAGTCGAGCCTGAATGGATTTTTTCCCTGGAGCCCCGCACTCCTGACTCCTGATTTCTAACTCCTGACTTCTAAACTACCAGCCTCCTCCGGCTCCTGCGCCGCCGGAGCCGAATCCACCGCCGCCTCCGAAGCCGCCAAAACCTCCACCGCCTCCGAATCCGCCGCCGCCAAAGCCGCCGGGTGATCCCATGCCGCTGCGTCTTCCGGCGCCACCGCCCCAGATGACGACTCCTTCGGAGCCGAGTGTATGTCTTTTTCTTGAGGGGCCACCGCCTCCCCGGCTTTTGATAAACAGGAGAAACGTGATGAAAATGAGTAGTATGAATCCGAATACAATCCAGTTCAGGATGGGCGGATAGTCGGCAGTTCTGCGGTCAAGGGCATCGAATTCTCCTGCTGCGAGCTGCATCAGGACATCGGTCGCCTCATTCAGGCCGGTATAGAAATCACTGTTTTGAAAGTGGGGCCTCAGGACTTCGGATACGATTCGTCCTGCCATTGCATCCGGGACCGCCCCCTCCAGGCCATAGCCAACTTCGATCTGCATCTCTCGTTCGGCAGGGGCAATCAGGATGAGCACACCGTTATACCGGTCACCTTCCCACATCTGCCATTGATTGAAGAGTTGGGTGGCAACTTCCTGGCGGGTAAGGCCCTGCAGGCTCGGCAGTGTCGCTATAGCAAGGACATTGGATGTTGAATCCCGGTAGCTTTGCAGTTTGCTTTCCAGCGTTCGGGTTTCGGTTTCGGAAAGGATATTTGCGAAATCGTTGACATGCCCAACCGGTTCGGCCGGAAAATCCTGAGCCCATAAAGACTGGGCAGATACAAGCAGAATGAACAGGCAGACGGATAGGCCGGTTCTCTTACGTCTCATCGGTTTTACCTTCACTCTTTTCATTTCGGTTGTCCTTGAAACTGATATCATTCTGAAGTTCGTTAGGATTGGCAGTCTCTCCGGGGTAGAACTGTTTTAATTTTTCGCCGATGTCTCCGACTACGTTTTCTATTCCCGCTTCAAATTTATCCTCTTTAAAGTATCCAATCAGTTTATCGATCTCTTCCTGCCAGAACCGGTCGTCTACCTGGGAGGAGATGCCGGCGTCTCCGTAGATCGCTACTTTACGGTCTTTTACTGCAATGTAGAGCAGAGTTCCATTTCTTCGCTCAGTCTGATCCATGTTTAGCTCATGAAACAGGGTCTCCGCCCGTTCGAGTGGATCTTTTTTGCATCTGAATTCGATGTGGACCCGTATCTCACCGGTGGTTCCCTCTTCAGCCCGGTTGATCGCTTCCACAATAAGCTGCTCCTCCTCTTGGGATAGAAATTCTCTTGCAGGCATAATCAGTTAAAGTTTACTTCTGGTGCTGTGTCACTCCCTTCCCGGGCTTCGAAATAGTGTTTCGGTTCAAAGCCGATGACACCGGCAATCATGTTTGCCGGAAACCGTCGAACTGTTGTGTTGAATTGTTGGGAGGATTGGTTGAATCTCATCCGTTCCGTTGCGATCCGGTTTTCAGTCCCTTCCAACTGTACCTGAAGATCGCGAAAGTTTTCGGTCGCAGTCAGTTGCGGGTATCGTTCCACGGAGACCAACAGCCTGGAAAGGGCACCTCCAAGCTGTTCCTGTGCTTGCTGAAACTGGTTGAAAAGTGCCGGGTCGGAGAGATCACCCGGATTGATATTGATGGATGTGGCTCTGCTTCTGGCTTCGATCACTTCGGTAAGTGTCTCCTGTTCAAAGTCGGCCGCGCCCTGTACAATGTTAACGAGATTCGGAATCAGATCGGCTCTTCTCTGATACTGGTTTTCAACCTGTGCCCAGGATTGCTGAACATCCTCCTCCAGGCTGACCAGTTTGTTGTGGGTGCTGATCCCCCAGAAGAAGAGGATCGCAACGACAGCGATAGCGGATAGTACTTTGATATTCATGAAATTGGATTAGAATTCAGAATTAGGTAGTCAGGAATCAGAATATAGTTGATATACGGGCTTTTGGTGGATTTGATTCAATAAATGTAATGTATGCCGGATTCTTGTTCAACGTATTGGCAGAATGATCTCGTTTTTGTTCTAATATCACTACGACCCTGAAAGCCAGACGGCAAAAGATTCCGCCAGCTGGCGGAGCCCCGCAAGAGTATGCTATCTGACCAAATCCTGCATTTCCGCAGGAGATCAGACTAAGTCCGACAGACTCCTATGCGCCTGATGGTGTGACAACACTTGGTTCTTATGCTTCAGGGATATGTGTACAGGAAAATTTCAGCCCGGAAATGGTGTCCTATTTTCAGTATCTTGCCCCCTTTCATGGTAACTGCTTACAAGCCATCCATGACTACCATTCAACCGAGCAAAACAACAGAAGAGAACAACATGTCATCTACAGCTGTTAAGGAACCGCAAGTCACACTGGAACTTGCCATTGAACACGGAATGACTGAAGAGGAGTTTCAGATGGTGCAGGAAATCCTGGGCCGGATTCCTACATTTACCGAACTGGGTGTCTATTCTGTTATGTGGAGCGAACACTGCTCCTATAAGAATTCAATTCTCGAGATCAAGAAACTCCCGAATACAGGAGATCAACTGCTTGTGGGCGCAGGGGAAGAGAATGCTGGATTGGTAGATATCGGAGACGGCCTGGCCTGTGCGTTCAAGATCGAGAGTCATAACCATCCGTCAGCTATTGAACCGTATCAGGGTGCTGCAACGGGTGTCGGAGGTATTCACCGGGATATTTTTACGATGGGCGCCCGGCCAATTGCATCTTTGAACAGTCTCCGTTTCGGCCAGATGAAGAATCCCAGAGTCCGGTATCTGCTGGATGGTGTCGTCAGGGGAATCTCTGATTATGGAAACTCATTCGGGGTCCCGATGGTGGGAGGGGAGATCTATTTTGACGAAGCATATGAAGGAAATCCGCTGGTGAATGCCATGAGTGTGGGAATTGTCCGGGCCGGTGAAACCGCATCGGCTATTTCGAAAGGAATCGGCAACCCGGTCATTATTGTCGGGTCAAGTACAGGCCGTGATGGAATTCACGGCGCAACTTTTGCGTCTGAAGAGATCAGCGAGGAGAGTGAAGCGAAGCGGCCTAGTGTTCAGGTAGGAGATCCGTTTACGGAGAAACTGCTCCTTGAGGCTAGTCTGGAGGCTCTGAAAACCGGTGCTGTTGTGGGAATGCAGGATATGGGTGCAGCTGGAATCGCCTGCTCAACATCCGAAATGACAGCGAAGGGGGGAGAGGGCATGAATGTAGACCTGGACAAGGTTCCCGCCAGGGAAGAGGGGATGACTGCCTATGAATTGCTTTTGAGTGAGAGCCAGGAGAGAATGCTTGTTGTCGCTGAGAAAGGCCGGGAACAGGAGATTATCGAGGTCTATGAAAAATGGGATCTTCATGCTGTGGTGATCGGTGAAGTTGTGGAGGGGGACCGTGTCACCTACTGGAAGAATGGTGAGGTGAAAGCAGATATGCCGGCCGACTCGCTGGTGCTGGGCGGCGGGGCCCCTCAGTATGTCCGGGAAGCTCGCAAACCGGACTATTTGGATGAGGTACAGGGATTTGATCTGAGCACTCTTGAACATCCTGAAGATCACAATGAAATCCTTTCAAAACTGATCGGCTCCCCCAATATCGCTTCAAAACGGTGGGTGCATGAACAGTATGATACGATGGTTCGTACCAATACCGTGAATGCCCCCGGGGCGAGCGACTCCGGAGTGGTACGGATCAAGGGGACCAAAAAGGGGCTTGCCGTAAAGACAGACTGT
>JBBDRW010000076.1:0-7224 GCA_040905265.1 Balneolaceae bacterium
AAATCAGTACAGTCTTTTACTCTATGAGTCATCCTGTCCGGGCAGAATCCGGAATTCCGTATCAGGAGTGAATGCATGTTTCAAGGCCTGATTCCAAATCACATACTATTATGAATTATATACCACAAATTTCACCCTCATCAGCCTGGCTGGTTATACCTGTCGTAGCGCTTTCATTGATCCTGACGGCCGGATGTACTTCCGAAACGCCAGAAGCCGAATCCAGGCATGTTTTGTTTATTGCCGGAGCCCCTTCACACGGATTTGGAAACCATGAACATCTGGGAGGTTCAACACTGCTCGCAGAGACGATTGAGCGTGCTGATATCGGAGTTACAACGGAAGTCATCAGCCTCTGGCCGGAGGACCCTGCAGTTTTTGATAATGCGGACGCAGTTGTCATCTACTCGAACGGAGGTAACGGCCACCCTGCAATGGGACACCTGGATGAACTCAAAGAGGTTTTGGATCGGGGAGTCGGGTTTGCAACGCTTCATTACGGAGTTGAAGTCCCTCCGGGAGAGGCAGGCGATCTCTTCCTGGAGTGGCAGGGAGGATATTTCGAAACACACTGGTCTGTGAATCCTTTCTGGACAGCCCGGTTTGAAGAGTATCCGGAACACCCGATTTCAAATGGTGTCAGTCCGTTTGAGGTTCGCGACGAGTGGTACTACCATATGCGATTTACCGACGGAGAGGGGACACTCACTCCCATTCTTTCCGACCTGCCTCCGGAGGAGTCACTGAGCCGCGATGACGGCCCGCACTCCGGCAACCCAGATGTTCGGGAGGCAGTCCTGGAGCGTGAGGAACCCCAGCACGTCGCCTGGGCATTTGAACGACCTAATGGCGGGCGCGGCTTCGGATTTACCGGCGGACACTACCATTGGAACTGGGGAGTCGACGAGTTTCGGCGTCTGGTTGTGAATGCTATCGTCTGGACTGCCGGAGCAACGGTTCCAACCGACGGCCTGCCGGTTCACCCGGTTACCATTCTGGAGCTGAGTGAAATGACTGATGACCCGGTACCGGAAGATTGGGAATATCAGCCGCTTCAGGAGATGCTGGACGAAGCCAACGGCAGGACAACCACACTTGAATAACATTGAGAAGATTTTCAGCTTTACGTAATAGATTGTCAATTAGCAACCAATTAAATGCCCTATGAGCAAAAAAAAATCACCTTTTTCTGAAACGTCTGGAATGAGCCGGCGTGACATGCTGAAAACTACAGCAGCCCTCTCAGCTGCTGTTGTAACCGGAGCCGGCCTCTCCTGCTCCAGGGAAGAGGCCTCACAGGGGGGGATGCCTGTTGTACAAAACGGACGAATCAAACAGGTACTCACATCCTGGCCATTCATGGACCGGGCAGAGTTTTGGACTTTGAATCAGCTCTGCCAGGCAGCAGTAGACCTCGGTTGTGCCGGAATCGAACTGGTCGGGCCGGAAGAGTGGCCAACAATGCAGGAGTATGGACTGGTGTGCGGCATGTCTACCAATGGAATGCCCGGGCTCCCATTTGAGAAGGGCCTCAACAACATGCGATATCAGGCGGAAGTGGTTGAAACGACCATACGAAGAATCGAAGAGTGTGCGGCAGCGGGCGTGGAGAATGTTATAGCATTTAACGGAAATGTACTGCGGGATCTTGACAATCCCGATCTGGGTGAAATTCCACTGGATGAAGGTGCAGATAACACGGTAGAGGGGCTGAAATTGCTGGCTTCCCATGCAGAGGAGCACGGTGTGACGGTCTGCCTGGAACACCTGAACACCCGTAACACCGATCCGCATGTATTCGGCACACCGGGATATCAGGGAGACGATATCGATTACTGTGCCGATATCGTTCGCCGGGTTGGTTCACCCAGAGTCAAGCTGCTTTTTGACATCTACCATGTTCAGATTATGAATGGGGATGTGATTGCCAGAATCCACGAATACGGTACTGACCTGATCGGCCATATTCATACTGCCGGGGTACCAGGACGTATTGAATTGGGAGACTCCCAGGAGCTTAATTACCCGGCCATCATGCAGGCTCTGGTCGACATCGGTTATGAAGGGTATGTCGGGCAGGAATTTGTCCCGACACGCCCCCCAATGGAAGGGTTGCGGGAAGCTGTTGCGCTCTGTGATGTATAAAATAACCTGTTAGGAGACATTGCAAAGCCTCCTAACAGGTTAATACCTTTTGTGTCTTGCAAATCAGAAATCAAATACAATTAATCAAACCTGTTACAACATGAAGAACCCTACAACTCAAACCAATCCAAAAACGTACAGCCGACGGGATATGCTGAAAAGCAGTGCAGCGATGTCTGCCGCCATGTTAACAGGCGGCCTGTCACTTCCCGGCAGCAGCCAGGCTGCTGAACGCCAATCCGGTCCGGCCGTACAGAACGGGCGCATCAAACAGGCACTTGTCACCTGGACCTATATGAATTTCGGGGAGAACTGGACCCTTGACCAAATCTGCCAAAAGGCTGTCGAACTCGGGTGTGTCGGACTCGACCTGACAAATCCTGACCAGTGGCCAACCATGCGCGAGTATGGTCTCACCTGTGTCATGACAAACAACGGGATGCCCGGCCCTCCGTTTATGAAAGGGTTGAACAATCCGCGATACGAAGATGAAGTCAAGGCGACAACCATTGAACGAATCGAAGCGTGCGGCGAAGCAGGAATGCCGAATGTGATCGCCTTTACAGGCTTTGAACATATCGATGTGGACAACCCGTCTCTCGGTATCATCGATCCTGTTGAAGGAGCTGCAAGAACGGCAGAAAATCTCAAGGAGCTCGCCATCCATGCCGAACGAAACAATGTGACGATCTGCGTAGAGCACCTCAATTCAAGAGTCCAGAATGATGACAACCGCGGCCATCCCGGTTACCAGGGTGACCATATCGACTACTGTGCCGATATCATCCGGGCTGTCGGATCCCCGAACGTGAAGCTTCTGTTTGATATCTACCATGTCCAGATTATGGATGGTGATATCATCGCCAGAATCCGAGAGTATGGAACCGACCTGATCGGCCATATCCACACAGCAGGCGTTCCAGGAAGAGGCGAACTGGACGATGACCAGGAACTCCTCTACCCACCCATCATGGAAGCTCTCCTGGAGATCGGATATGAAGGGTATGTCGGGCAAGAGTTTATTCCAACCAGAGATGTCATGACCGGCCTGCGACAGGCAGTCAGCCTCTGCGATGTCTGATTTCGGCTGACTATCTGACGCACCCGTTTCCGAGTAAACCCGGGAGTCAGAACTGAGTAAATGAAATGCCGGTCTGTAACAAAAGGCCGGCATTTTTTTATTCCAGATCCAGAAATCCCCCTTCTGCTGTCAATCGCAGATCAAACTCTTTCCCTTTCGTGGAGAGTTCGGTAAGGGTGGTAGACTCAAGCATTTCCCGAATTCCATCTCTGGTAACTGCCCACTTTTCATGGATAGGGCACGGCTTCATCACTCCGCATCCGGGAAGGCCAAGGGCACACTCGGTAAGCATCTTGTCTCCGTCTATCGCAGAGACAACCTCCATCAGTGAGATATCCCGGCCCGATCGTGTTAACCTGACCCCTCCGTTTGGCCCTTTGTACGACTCAAGGATTCCTGCACTGGTCATCTGTTGCAGGATCTTTGTCAGGAAATGAAATGAGATCTCAAGGGTATCACTCATTTTACGGATAGGAATGTAGGAGTCGCTCTCCTTAGAAGCCAGATAGAGAGACGCGCGGAGGCCATAGACACACGATTTGGATAACAGCATAACAGATTCCGGATTTATTTAGGAGTCTTTTGTCTGAATAATATACGTGATTCTGGCCATTTCTTTCAATAAGCCTGTTCTATTTTCACAAAAAGTGAATGCACCCTGCCGGGCGCACAAAAAAAAGAGAGCCTCCTGTGAAAGAGGCTCTCCTGAAATAGAATATAGCAATATGTCCGGGCCCCATGCACGAATAGCTGCCGCTCCACAGGATAATCAATGCTGATTTCCCGGTCCGGCTATTCGTGTGGAACTCTGGCAACTGTTAATCAGGCCAGAGCCGGATCATCAGGTTTCTATAGTAAATTCTGCTATCCGGATCATGTGCCTGAAGGGAGATCGTACCACGGTCCAGGCTGATCGTGCCTTCTCTGTCATCCGGTTCGGTGAACTGCAGCACCGTCTCTCCGTCAATATCGAAGCGGATATCATTTCCGGCGACGCGCATGTAATACTCAAACCACTCTTCATCCTCATGAGGTGCGTTATCCATTACATCGCTGACAGCATAAAGGCTGCCTGTTTTTCTTCGGTCACTATGGGATGCATTCACCTGGGCTTCATAACCGTGTTGCGGCCACCCGAGGTGTTGGTAGCGGGTATGAAAGAAGATCCCTGAATTTGCCTGTGGATAGGTATAGACGTCAGTTTTGAACTCAAAGTTCTTGAAATCGCCACCATCTATCGGGCCGGCGTAATTGAGGTGGCTTCGTGGCCCGTCAACGACGATACGGCCATCTTCTACAGTGAATGAATCGCTGTTTTCGCTTGCTCTCCATCCATCCAGGGTTTCACCGTCAAACAGTGAAATCCATCCGAGCTCACGCTCCCCTTCATAACCGGCAGCAGGGCTTCCATCTTCATTCAACAGGCCAGCAGCCCAAAGAAGTCCGGAAGCAACCAGATTCAGGTTTACATCGCTGCCCATTGTTACATTGTGGTGGCCCAGGGTCGTGCTGAAAACCCGAACGCCTTCATATTCATGTGTCCATGCCAATGGATGGAACTGGTTTCTGTCAATCCCATATGCCCTGATCAGGGGAGTTGCACCAGGCATCAGCTCCACAATTTCGTAAAGTTCACCGTGCGGAGTTCTCCAGGCACTGGGGAAATTCACTGTAATCGGATGGCTCGGCTCCAGCAATTCTACCGTAAACGGCTGATGGCTTTCATGCCGGTGCGAACGGGCCCCTACAAATTCAAACCACTTCATGGTATCGCCACGATAGGTATGCATGGAGCAGTGAAGTACGACAGCCGGGAGCTGATTCTCCACATGCGCGTCAACTACACCCTCAATATACTCTACATCCTCAACTCCACTGTGGCAGCTGTTGTAGAGTACCAAATCATACTCTGATGCCCAGTCGTCGTTCTGATGTATCTCCGGAATTGCATCTGCATCTGTTCCGGTTGTGTAATCAATCGTAAAATCGAGATTGACTCTTTTAGAAAGCTCCTCTTCCAAAAGAACGTGCTGCACATCATAGTCATGCCAGCCCCCTCCGGTGATCATCAGAACCTGCAATGGGTCCTCCTGCATGGTATAGCTCTCCGCATCTGCGGGTATCGCAATAATCAGTAACGCCAACGATACCGTTATCGTTACCATTATGTTGAGTCGTTGTAATCCTTTCATATGGCACCTGTTGTTATGTTTTGGTTTTCGTAATGAATGAGACAGATCGGATGTGAACTGACAGAATCGAGACATCACTTCAAATCAATTACCATTGTGTTTCCGATACCGCCTCCGGCGTCCGTAAGAGAAGCCTCTGAAAAGCCAAGATCTGCGACCGGGCTTTTCAAAGTATCCTGGCTACTTTGAAAATTTTTGCAAAAAGTATATAAATGAACTGTTATGAACCTGACATCAGCTTTTTCAGGAAAGACAACCCATCCGTCGCAAGCTGGTCAGGGCTCTCGGCAAGCGGCCTCCAGATTGCAGCAGCAGCAACCAGGGTTTCGTTATCCTGGGAAAAGGTTTCGATTACCAGATGCCGGTCATACCCGACTTCCGTCAATGCAGAAGCTACCCCTTCCCAGTCGAACTGGCCGGTTCCCGGCGTACCGCGATCGTTTTCAGCAAGCTGTACGTGATACAGATGATCCCCGGCCAGCCTGATTGCATCACCCAGATCTTTCTCCTCAATCCCTGCATGAAACAGGTCAACCAGAATCTTGCAGGAGGGGCTGTCTACACGCTCCACAACCTCAAGTGCCTGACTGGTAAGATTGATAAAACTGGTTTCAAACCGGTTCAGGGGCTCGATACACATCGTGATTCCATTATCCTCTGCCTGGCCGGTCAATTTTCCGAGCTGCTCCACATACAGATCCATATCACGGGCACGTTCATCATCGGTCGAACGCCAGCAGCGGCCTACTTCCGCATAAATCGGCCCCGCAAAAGAGTCGGCACCCAGATCCTTCGCCTTGTCCAGACAGGTACTCAGGTAGGATAATCCATTTTCACGAACCTTCTTCTCGGGATGAATCAGATCCCTGCCCGGCCCCATGGCAGCACAGGTTGTAACAGACAGTCCGTTATCTTCAATAATCTTTCTTGCCTCCTTCGCGTCAAGCAATTCAGGAGCGTCAATGGGAACTTCAATGGTATCAAATCCCCAATCTGCAAGTTTCGGAGCGAATGAGGAGACTACATCGGTTGTGATCGGCGAGGTCCATAACCAAAGGCTTACACCAAATTTCATAATCAGCAGATATTATGTAAGGGTTTCAGTGAACATCCGTTCGAAAGCCGGCTCTGAAAAGGCAGGCTATTTGAAATATCCAAAGGCCGGATGATGCATCAGGGCTCCCGCGGTCAGGCAACTCCTGGTATAGAGACAATGCAGACAAAATCCGAAACGGCCTGTGGAAACGGTTCCAAAGGTCATAATATAATCAAAAGAAGAGGAGTTCCTTAACCTTTTCTCCGGGATTCGTGTAATTTGGTGTTAAAAACTGGCCCTGTCCCGTCCTGTAAAATAATTCCAAATAGTGGAGCGGAACCCTTATATTTGCATCGGTTATCTGCATCAAAGGGTCGAACTGCGGAATAATCTGGTTGACACGACACTACTGCATGGAACGGTTTTCAATATTGAACAGTGACTAGCCGATGACCTACACTCTCTTCGACTTTTTACAACTGATCGGCTCACTCGGGATTTTCATCTATGGAATGAAAGTCTTTAGCGACGGACTTCAGAAAGTGGCTGGAAGCCGTCTCCGTACTATCCTGAAAGGGATGACCACGACCCGGATGAAGGGAATCCTGACCGGGTTCGGTGCCACTACCATTACCCAATCTTCTACCACCACGACCGTCATGGTCGTCAGTTTTGTCAACGCCGGGCTTATCACCTTCATAGAGTCAACCGGTGTGATCATGGGTGCCAATATCGGTACAACTGTCACGGCCTGGATGGTCTCAATCTTC
>JBBDRW010000077.1:0-7198 GCA_040905265.1 Balneolaceae bacterium
CATAGAGTGTTGTATGGCCGGTCTCCTCGGAGAGGGATTTGGACATTTTTCTCAGGTGAACAGCTCTTGGGTCAAACGTTTTATATACCCGGTGCCCGAAGCCCATAATCTTCTCCTTCCGCTCCAGTTTTCCTTTGGTGAAGGCTACCGGGTCTGCACTTTCCCCCTGATTGTCCAGTTCAAGCAGCATCTTCATGACCGCTGTGTTTGCTCCACCGTGCAGCGGCCCTTTCAGACAGCCGATCGCTCCCGTGACGGCAGAGTAGATGTCGGACTGTGTAGAACAGATTGAACGGCAGGTAAAGGTAGAGGCGTTCATTCCGTGTTCGGCATGGAGAATGAGGCAGAGATCCATCGTCTTTTCCGCCTGTGTACCCGGTTTTTCACCATTCAGCATGTAGAGAAAATTGAATGCCGTGCTACCCTCCTCGAGCGGTTGAAGGATCTCCTTTCCGGTACGGGCCCGGTCAAATGCTGAGACAATCGCAGGCATTTTTGCCGTCATGGCGATCGCCTGATTCCGGTTGTCCGCCTCGCTGTCTCCGGTACTTTTCGGCGCGAAGTCGGCAAGCATAGAGGTAGCTGTTCGCAAGACAGCCATCGGTTCGGCTTCCTTGTCTGTATGGCGAATGTAGTTGAGAACAGGTTCCGGCAGCCTCCTCTGCTTGCGAAGCTGGCTGTTCAGTTTCTCCAGCTCTTCGCTTGTTGGCAGACGGTCGTTCCAGAGAAGAAAACAGACTTCTTCAAACGTAGCATTTTTGGCAAGTGTATCAATGTTATAGCCGGCATAAATCAGTTCCCCTTTTTGGCCATCTATAAAGCTTTTTGAGGTTGAAAAGGCGACAATTCCTTCCAGTCCGCGATTGATGTACGGGTACTCTTCCAGGTTAATCTCTTCCAGATTGTGCTCGGCCATTCTCTGTAACTTTATGGTTAATATTCTTTCGGTCGGTACCGGCAAATGTCACTTTGCATCGGGTAACGCACTGCGCTCCATCTTTCAAGACCGAAACAGGCAGAAGTAACGGATTTCCATGTCGCACCGTTTGTTACCGGCTTGCGAATCGATAAAACCGCCTCAAAAATCAATACGTAAGGTAATAAAATCGCGGTGATTTTTGAACCTGAAATTCCCTTTTTTGCAGGATATACTGCGAGAGTCAGAGGCCTTTGCGTTTTGCCTCATCCCACAGGAGGTCCATCTCTTCCAGGCTGGATTCCCGAATCGATCTCTCTCTGATTGCGAGCTGTTTTTCAATATACCTGAACCGGTTCTCAAATTTTCGGTTCGCCTGCCGGAGGGCATCTTCACCCCGCAGGCCGAGCAGGCGTCCGACGTTTACCAGGGAAAAAAGCAGGTCTCCGAACTCTTCCAGGCGGTGATCCTGGTCCTGGCTGCCGACAGCTTCCCGCCACTCGTCGATCTCTTCATTCAGCTTCTCCCAGGCCAGTTCCCACTCCGCCCAGTCAAACCCGACATTCCCCGCTTTCTCCTGCATTCTCTGGGCGCGGATCAGAGCCGGAAGGTGAAGTGGCAGTCCGTCCAGAAGAGACTCTTTCCCTTCACTCAGTTTGATTGTCTCCCAGTTCGCTGCAACCTCCTGTTCATCCTCAACGGAAGCCTCTCCAAAGACGTGCGGGTGTCGCCGAATCAGTTTCTCAGAGATCCCTTCGATTACATCTTCGATGGAGAAGGCGGCTGTTTCCGTTGCCATCGTGCTCTGGAAAACGATGTGAAGCAACAGGTCGCCAAGCTCTTTACGAAGTTCGTCGGGTTCGTTTTGCTCGATCGCGTCGACCGCTTCATACGCCTCTTCGATCAGGTTGTCTTTCAGGGATTCCGGGGTCTGTTTCCGGTCCCAGGGGCACTCCTTGCGGAGCCGCTCGACAAGTGTTACGAGATCTTCGAAGTTTCTGCTCGGTTTCATGAATGTTTGTTCTTTTTGACGGAGGCATTGGTAAACCTCCTTGACAACTGTGAGATTGAAATCTGTATCCTGTGGCAGCCAGCTGTTTTCGGGAAAAGCGCCAAGATTGAATGAACCCTGGCCGACATTATAGACATACTCAGCTGTTGTGACTCCGGTCAGGTATCCAGTTCCTCCTGCTGGGCGGCTGGAAAAAGGATGTTGTTCAGGATCAGGCGATAGCCGGGGCTGTTTGTATGGAGACTCAGGTCGGTTGGCGGGTCGTTCACATGGTGGGTGTAATCTTCCGGGTCGTGGCCGGCATAGAATGTAAAGGTCCCGAGGCCCAGGTTCCCATGGAGATATTTTACCTGGTCACGTCCGGGAGATTCACCCAGTATCACGACATGACGTTTCACCTTGTCCTTCTGGAAAGCGGTTGTCTGCCCGTAAAACCCCCGTATACTGCTTACATGATTCTGGGTAAGCATGGCGGGTACCGGGTCCCATTTTGCAGAGAAATCGAACAGGGTAAAGTAGTCGAGACTTTCGCTGATCCGGTCCAGATTCACCTCCACGTCTATATCTCCGTGTTGATAGATAAAGGGGTTGGTATTCACCGTAAAATGTTCAAATGCGAGTGTGTTCTCATAATTGAGTCGTTCGTTTACATCGGGGTCTACCGGATCACCGTCCAGTTCTGCCGGTACGATATCGAGCCCCTCGGCGGCAAGCGCGATGTCGAGAGTATTCGTTCCGGAACACATGGCAAACAGAAAGCCGCCTTCTTCAACATAGGATCGAATCATTCTGCTCACTTCCAGTTTCAGTTCACTGACCTTTCCGAAACGGAATTCTGTCGCAATGTTCTCCAGCCGTGAGACATCATTGATATACCAGGGCTCCGTCCGGAAACTGCCGTAGAACTTTCCGAACTGACCGGTAAAATCTTCATGGTGCAAGTGGAGCCAGTCATACTCCTGAAGTTCTCCGTTCAATACTTCCTGATCATACAGCCGCTCATAGGGGACCTCGGCATAGTCCAGGGCAAGCGTAACGGCGTCATCCCAGGGGAGCGCCTGTGGTGGCGTGTAGACGGCAATGCGGGGAGATTTTTCCAGGTTCACCACACTTGTGTTCACATTGGGCTGTTCTACCTCCCGGATTATATTCAGTGCCTGTGATTCGGAGATCAGTTCAATTTGTACATTCCGGAGCCGGCTTCTGCGAACGATATCCTCCGTGTTGCTGGTCAGGAAGCTGCCGCCGCGGTAATTGAGCAACCACTGGCCGGTTTCACCCGCCTCCAGATGGTTGAAAAGGATTCCGTACGCTTTCAGATGGTCAGTCTGGCTGGCATCCATCGGGATCAATACACGTTCCTGTGCCGAGAGGCTGCCAGCAGCAGGGAGTAATAGTGCAATCAGCAGAATGGTAGGTTTCAGCATATCAGGAACCGGGTTCGTTTATCGTTTGAAGTGCTTGACGGGCATAGGGGGCGTAGAATCCCTGGGGGAACTCCTGAAGCAGCTGTTCATAGAGGCTCTCCACCTCCGAAGCCGATTGGGGCCAGATTGCATCGTCCACAGCGGGGGAGTCCGGAATCTCTTCAGGGTCGTGATGGGTTCGGACAGCAGCCAGAAATGAGGCATAGCCTCCGGCATCCAGTAGAACCTGTGCAAGCCGTGCCTCTTCCCAGAGCAGTCGTTCCCGGAGAGGGGAGGCAGCGAACTCCTGCCTGGCCGATTGAACCATTGAGTAGAGGGCGGGAACAGCCGGAAGATCGACTCGTGAAGCCAGTTCCACCACCGCATCCGCCTTGAGGGGGTGGGTGGGTCTGTTCAGAATCCTTTCTGCAGCAGCCAGAGCCTGATGGGTCTCTCCGTGGATCAGCCGGAGCATCAGTTCTGAAAAGTCAGGGAGCCACTCCTCCTCAGTCTCTTCCTCTTTCGGGCTCCCCTGCTGGATCCACATCCGCAATTTCAGGGCGTTGTTCGCATAGTAGGATTCGTTTCGGCGCTCCAGGGAGCGAAGCTGAAGAGTCGCATATTCGTAGTCTCCGGCAAAAAAGTCAGTCAGGCTCAGAAAATAGCGGGTACGTTCGGCCAGTGCGGACTCTTCGGCATTGCGGTTTGCCCGTGTGAAGAGCTGCCGTGCGAGGGTATAGGAGGTGTCATAGAGGGCAATACGTCCCTGCAGGTAGTAGAGCCGGGCGGTGGAGCCTCCTCCGAGCCCGCCCAGCTCCCGCTCCAGAATCTCCGTCCACCTCACCGCTTCATCCCGGTTGTAAAAGGTATCGAGTGCGATTTCGGCCTGCCGGACAAGAATACGCGCACGGTGGTCATAGTTCGGGCCCTCCGAGAGAAGAAACTCATTGAGCTCATAAGCCTTGCGGTAGAGCTCCTCCCTGCGGCCGGCATTCTCCAGGTTGTGGTCCGTCAGCCAGGAGGCCCATCTCCTGTAGACATCTGCCTCCTGTTCCATCGCCTGAAACCGAACCGAAGAGCTGCCGCGTTCGGCATAGTACCGGTACGCCTCAGCAGACAGTTCAAACTGCCGGTTGGAGAGGAGCTGCCCGGCCACAGAGTAGAGGGAGTAGTTCAGAATGGTCGTGCTCGATTCGTACTGCCGGGCTGCGACAAGAGCACGTCGATATTCGCCGGTTTCGATCAGCAGCCAGGTTACAAGCTGATTGAGCGAGTGATAGGCAGCATGATCTGTTTCCATCTCAAAGAGGTGGTCTTCAAGTTCGACGGCTGCGATGCTGTAGAGCTGGTTGTCATTCATCTGCAGCAGGCGCTGCTGAACAAAATTTATCTGCTCGGGGTTATTGCGAACCAGACTGATATATTCATGGATGGCGGCTGAAAAGTTGCCGGCCTGAAGCTCCGCGTTTGCCAGCTCATGGGTAAAGAGTGTCGTATCCCCGAATCGTTCCCTGGCAGTGGAATAGAGAGAGGCGGCACGGGCAAACTCCCTCCGGCCGGTCATGGAATTTCCAAGTGTATAAAAGAGCTGCAGGCTCGAGTTCTCGTTCTCCACCATTTCGTCCCAGATTCGGTACGCCTCTTCCTCTTCTCCCCGGAGATGGTGGAGCTCTGCAATCCTGATCTCGGCCCTGAAGTCTGCTCTCCCTTCGGAAATTTGAAGCCGTGCGGCCTGAATCGCCCTGTCAAACTCCTTCATTTCCACCAGGCAGTCAAGATAGCGGTCAAAGAAGATTCCGGCATCCGGATGTTCGTTGTAGAGCTGTTCCAGAATCGGGAGGGCCTCTTCATATTTCTGTTCCTGCATCAATCGGTTTGCCGCCTGATACTCGCTTCCCTGTGCAATCAACGGAGATATGGCCAGGGAGAAGATCCCTATGGTCAGAATCAGTCTGGAAAGATTGTTCATTGTGTAACCGGTTCAGATTGCAAAATCAGAGGTAGAGCCCGTGCAGAGAGCCGGGATCGAACGTCTTCATATGGTAGTAAAAACGGTGAAGCGGAAACCCGACAACATTATAATAGTCACCCTCAATCTTTGAGACAAATACCGAACCGAAGTCATCCTGGATTCCGTATGCACCCGCCTTGTCAAGCGGGCTTCCTCCCTGAACATAGAAGCTGATCTCCCTTTCTGATAACGGTGCAAAGGTCACTTTGGTCTCTTCATGGAACTCCATTCGATCGGTGATTTTTCCCTTTCGGCCCGTTTTGATCAGGCAAACCCCGGTATAGACCCGGTGGGTACGGCCGCTCAGCCGGCCCAGCATCTCTTTGGCCTGATCGGCGTCAGCAGGTTTACCGAGAATCTCTCCCCCGAGAACTACGATCGTGTCTGCGGCAACAATGAGTGCGTCATCAAAATGCGGGGCGGAAGCTTCCGCTTTCTGGCCGGCAAGACTCTCCACGATTTCAGAGGGGGGGAGGTGATTCGAAAACGTCTCTTCTATGCCGCTGTCAAAGAAGGTGCACCGCAACCCGATTTGAGTAAAAAGTTTTTTCCGGCGTGGGCTTTTGGAGGCAAGAATCAGATGTCTCAAGAATCAGGGGTTTTGAATTATGTATAACTTTGTCATTTTTCCGTAATTGAATAACTTAACGCTCCACACGCAGATAGTAAATGAGCACTTCATCCCGGAATTATGACACCCGCACAGAACAGAAAAAACAGGAAAGGCAGAAAGAGTGAACAGAAACCGATGCTCTTTTCGGCTGTCAATTATCGCTGGATGGGTGCAGGTGTACTCCTGGTGATCATCGGATTCACGATGATGTATCTGGAGAATGAGGTGCGGGGGTTCATATCTCTTTACGTCTCACCGATTTTGATTCTGGGGGGGTACATGGTTGTCCTGGCAGCCATTCTGAAAAAGAGCAACCCGCCTGCCGACGGGCAACTCTCATCCGAATAGGGTGGACAAGGCCCTGAATTATATCTTCGGATTTCTTCTGATCCTCACGTTCACCTGGAAGGGGATGGCAGAAGACCATATTCGGATTTTCCTGGCAATCTCTCTGGCAGGCTTGCTTCTTCTTCCGGCTCTCATTCTGAACTGGATCACGGCGGACGGGTATCGGGCAGCTCTGGTTTTCGGAACGGTAATTCTCGGCCTGGGCGGCTGGGTGATGGCGGCACTTGTCCTCCTCTTTTTTGTCAGTGGTAGTATTCTGACGCGGGAACGGGAACGATTTCTGAGGGCTACCGGCGAGGAAATGTCCGAAAAGGTCGAGCGGCGGAGCGGGAGCCAGGTTTGGGCGAACGGGTTCTGGATCGGTCTCTTTGTCGTTGTCTGGTTTCTCACCGGAGACTCTCTCTTTCTGATAGCGGCAGCGGCGTCCGTTGCGACAGCCACAGCAGATACCTGGGCAACCGAGATCGGGAACCGGAAGCATGTACCAACCCGTTTGATCAGTGATCTGAGCCGGGTTGAGCCCGGTACGGAGGGTGGGGTTAGCCTGAATGGCCTGGTGGGTGCATTTTCAGGGGCTCTGTTTATTGGAATCTCCTGGCTCTTGTTGCACCACTCTCTCAATATGCAGACGGGAGCAGTTATCGTGGTCAGCGGGTTTGCAGGCTGTCTGTTAGACTCCCTTCTGGGAGCACTGTTTCAATATCGGAAGATCGGCAGGAGTATCCGGTTTCTTCGTACGATTTCAGTTCCGGAGAGGGCGAATAACTGGGTGAACTGGGCAGCCACCGGAGCCGGCGGTTTTATCGCTCTCCTGATGATGCAGTGGATATAGTGTTGTGTCAACCATACTCTTGCGGGGCCAAGCCTCGATCTTTTATCGTCTGGCTTCTTT